>VFKD01000596.1 GCA_009885735.1 bacterium | reverse complement strand
GAGCGCGCGGCCTGATTGTAGCAAGTTTGACTTAGGGTGTCAAGCACACAGCCGAACCGCTAATCTTGAGCCTATTAGACGCGGTTCGGCGCGAGTGCGTTACATCTACAGTTCGGTTGTACGGTGGGTCCTAGGGACCGCCCTGTTCCGGGTAGAACTGCGGGCTGACCGCCATGTAGTAGAGATCGGTCGTGCCAGCTCGAGTGCTGCTCCAGAAGACCCATACCTTGTCCAAATGCAAGTCCTTAAAGGCCGATATCTGGCCCTCGTTCACGGCGGACTCCGTGGGAAGCACTGTCTCAGGTGTCGTCTGGTCGGCCGGATTCGAGGCCGTGGTTATCTCGTCTCCCCAAGCCACTCGATAAGTAGTTATCGGCACGGAGATCGGATTGCCCGAGTTGTCTCGAGAATAGTTGAACGTCACCGACACCACGTTGCCCTCGTCGGCCTCGGTGAAGTAGAGCCTGCCGCGAATCCAATCCACCTCGACCGGCCCACGGTTGCCCGTAATGGCAATGTTGCCGCCCAGCGTGCCGTCCAGGTTCCGCAGCACTCCCCGAGGCAGCCGAACCATCATGCGCAAGGTTCGGTAGTAGAGCGCCGCGGATGAGGTCACGTTGCTGCCTGTCTTGCGGTAGAGCGTCCACATCCTGGTAACAGGTACGTTCGGGCCGCCGCCAAGGATAAACGCCGTTCGCGGGTTCGCGGATCTATCCACGAAGGTCACCGGGCCGGCATTGCTGCCTGCTGGCGACACAAATGGCTTCAAGGCAAATCCTGCGTCGCCCTGCCAGCCCGCGGGAACCGTGGTGGCGCCGCTGTCGTTTCTCGACACGTTGATGCGCATCGTCTGCGGCGTGTAGCTCAAGGTCACTCGGTCGGTCACTCGTGGGGCAACATCCGGGAATGCCACCGTGCCCGCCTCTGGATCTACCACCAGCCGTCCACCGAGCTGCGAATTGATGTGCAGCTTGCCGGTTGCGTTATCGTACGTCGGATCTCCCACGTTCACCTGCGTGCCGTTCACCCGAAGGATGAAGAACGGCGTGCCGCCGGAATCCGTGAATCGGCGCGTACCGCGGTCCTGGAAGACCCAGGCCAGGTCTCTCGCCTGCCAAGTCTGAAGGGCGCCGATGCGAACAAGCAGCTCGTTCTCGATGGACGCTAGCGGCAGTGGCGAGAGCCTTCCGGAATTGCTCACGTTGAACCGAGTTAGGAAGGTTTCGGCTTGGCGATGGTCGCGCAGAGTGCCCGTGTAGACCACGTCAATGACGTTACGGAGCGTCGCTCCCGCCGAATCGTACGGCCCCGAGAAGCGGCCCAGGCCGGCGTCCCAGCGCAGAACCGCGCTTCCGTCGTAGAGAATCTGCCTGCGCACAGGCTGCGGGTCGGACTTCCACATCAGCGCTCCAGGCGCGGCCAAGCTCGCGTCCGGCGACCATCGCTCCGGCTTGGTGAGGTCATACGCCACCGGCGGCGTGCTATTCGGGTTAGGATGCACGTTGTAGTAGAGTCCAGTTCTTCCCTCGCCCCCGCCGTGCCAGAAGAGATAGGCTCGCGGCGGAGAGTTGCCGGCCATAATGAGCGGCTTCGGCGAGAACTTCGGAAGCGCGGGATCATTCACGAACGAGAACGGAACTCCTCCGCCCGACGCGAGGTCCGGCACATAGCCGTTGCCCGTTGCCACCATGGGTGCGTAGAACGTACGAGCATCCAGTCCGAAGCTCTGAAGCGCACCGCTGCCCTCGTTCTTGTAGGCGGCACCTTGCCAGAAGACCAGGAACGGCGGATTCGGGCTGGCCACCGTGTCGTCCGTCACCAACGCAGGGCTCGCGTGACGAACCATCGGCTGGCCGAAGGAGTTCTGCGCGATGCCTCCCGGAACGAGCGGCGTTTGGGGCGAACCCAGCACGTCCGCCGCCTGCGACGGGAACAGATTTGCCGCGAGAGAAATGTCTGGGAACTGAGCGGCCACAGGCAGAGGGTTGAACCAGCGCCTCAATAGGCCGCTAACCGTCTCGTAGCGCCAGTCGAACAGGCCTCCACCGCTTACTGCGTTGAGCTGCGTGAAGAACAGGAACCAAGGCGTGTCCTGGACAGTCGGCGCGGGACCGAAGTTGTTTGGCCGGTTGCTTGCGAACATCATCACCAAGTTGCCGAGAGGATCCTGCGCGGCGGTGGGCTGAATGCTCGCGCCGAAGGCAGGTTCGCCTGGGCTTCGGCGGTCGAACTGGTAGTACGATCCAGGAGAGTTTCCGTTCGTCAGGCGCGCTTCGGTGACGGTAGCCCTCAGCGTGAAGCTCGGGTTCGCCACGCTCTCCACGGCGGGCAGAACCGGAAGTCCCGTGGACGGGTTGAACGCGACATTCAGGATGCCGTCGTTCGACACCGCGAGCGCAGCCGGACCCGATGGCCCGCCCCCTGCGATCAACTGGTACGCATTCAGCCAGTCGCGCCACTGCTGCGGCGTGTGATCCTCGTAGACATAGAGCGGCGCCAGGTAGGTGCCCACAGGCGTGCCGAGCGGAACCGCCACGCCCACTCGAGGCCGCACATCGCGACCCGTGCCGCGCAGCGTGGCCAACACGTTGAGCGGGTCACCGTACGCGACGTCAGGGATAGAGAGTACGGTACCCAGGCTGTCGCCGGGACGTGGCTTATGCAGCGTGGGCCGAACATTCACTCCCGCAGTCCACCCAAGCACATTGCCGCCGACCACATACTCGTTGCCGGTGGGGAATGTTCCGCCCACCGCGCCCAGGTTATACGGCCAGAAGTTCGATACGCCTAGGTCCGTCTCCATGTCGTACGTCCCAGGGAAGGTATTGAAGCTGCCTGGGTCGCGGCCATGGTCGAGCGAGCTGACCACGCCGACGTTGCCCACGGCCAAGCCGCCAAGCAGGTTGAACGTGCGCGACCATATCTGCCCAACTCCCGTGAGGTTGCCAACGTGGTCGCTCAGCAAGCGCGCCCAGTAGAGAGGGTTGTTTCGGTTCGCGTTGTTCCCGATGGTCTTTGCAACTCGCATATTGAAGAGGTTGACGTTGCCCTCGTTCTTCACCGTAAACGGAGCGAAGAAGCGAGGCTGACCCACCGTATCCCAAGGCGACGCAGCGTTCAGGAAGGGGCCAACAAAGTTCGGCGCAAACGGAAGACCCGGCGCATACCCGGTGGAGTGCGGCAGCTTGCCGAGATCAATGGTCTCTTCCTCCACCTTAAGCGAGGCGTCCGGAGGCACTGCGAGGCCTACGATGAGTTGTCGATAGACCTCATCCGTGCCGATAGCTACGACCGTCTGAGATGCCGACCGCAGCGCGTCGCCCGTGTACCTGCCGTCGCCGTTGCTGTCGATATAGATAACGAAGTTGCCGAAGTAGCCGGCGCTGGGCGCCGTGAGGCCGCGCAGCGAGGCGCTCGTCGAAACGTCTCCGCCAGTATTTACCAGCATCGGAGCATGCAGACCGGTGCGCAGGCCGCCAAGGGCATCGAAATAGCTGCGATTCACATTTGCCGGCTGGAACCTGGGCACCTCGATCTGCAGGTCAACGACCGTAGGCGCCAGCACCTTGTTGCCGCTTGGCGCGAGGATCGGTCGGTTCAGGCTTGCGCCGGCCGAACCCATGTCGGTGCCGCCAATCTCGAATCGAGCCTTGTTGCCGTCGATGTCCGGATAGTCCGGCGACACGTTTGGAACCGTGTTCGGGAAGACTTCCCACGGAAGCGGGTTCAGCACGTTGCCGGTGGCCTTTTGCAGGGGCGATTGCGCTATGTCGTTCGGATCCCAGCCCCATCGCAGCTCGCGCCGCTCCACACGGACATTGTTGAGCACCTGCCCCAACTTGAAGAGGTTGCTCCGGTCCGTCACAAACAGCGCAGGAACGCGGTTGCCTGCGGAGTCTATCCCCAGGTAGCTGCCGGTGGAGCCGTTATTCACGAATCCAACCGGCGCCACGAGGTTCTTCGCGGGTCCCGAGGTGATGACTCCCGCCGCCACGGTCGCGGTGCGATTTCCCTTGCCCAATATTTCCTGGAGATCTACCGTCGAATTGTCCGCAGGGATGTTGTCCTGAAAACCGATGATGTTTAGCGCCGCTGGACCAAAGGTTGCTCCAGACACGAACGCAGGCGAGTAGTGCCGCGTGGTGAGCGAGAACGGATGCGCGATAGTGGTTGGTCGAAGGTCGACGGCCACGAGCGTATACGGGTCGACCGGATCGGCCACGGTTCGAGTCACGGTCGCCTGCCCGGCGCCCAATTGAAGGGTCGGGAAGCTGGCCGCACCCACTCCGGTGGACGTCGCCTGGGCAAGCACACGATATTGACTGCCTGGAGACTGGGAATCGGTTGGGTTTCCGCGTCCAAGATCGAACCGAGTCTTTGCAACCCACGCTCTTGCGGGCATTCCACCGATAGTTACCGCCGGACCCACTCGGTCCTGAAGCGCCTGCACCGTGGCCGGCTGCCGGGTTTGCGAGCCGCCCGAGAGGCGGAAGGTCACAGACGGCGGAATGTTGCCCGTATAGGCGCCCCACGCCGTGGCGTAGATGAAATCGCCCCACTCAAAAATGAGGATGCCGGACTGGGTGTTTGGCTTGATGTTCGGTGGAGTTTTGGCCCACTCGGTGTACGGAGACTTCGCCGTGCCGCCAAGGCCGCCGAAGTCGTCCCACGGACCAGTCGGCAGGTCTCGCCTAGCCTCAAACAGTTCTGTTAGGCGAATGTCCACCTGGCCGGACGAATTGACATCGAAGTCCGGCTCATCCGGCGTCATCATCCCGATGAGGCTGGAGCCGTAGGCCCGCATCTGGCCGTTCATCTCGCCTGTGTCTTGGTTGCCCTCGTCGCCCTGGTAGATCCAGTGGTCGTACGGCGCCGCGGAGCCGCCTCCAAGCGGCGAGCCCGCAACGATGGCGTCGGCGCCGCGATAGGCATTGGACGTTGGGAAGTTCACGTCCGCCACAGCATCGGCGTTATCGAGCGCCGTGAGCGGCACGCTTCCTACCGATGCGTCTCCATAGCCCCACATCAGCCTGCCGGACCCCAGCACGCTCAGGCCCACAATGGCGCCGGTATCGAGCGGCAGCAGGATGGCAGGACCAACGCCCACGGAATAGATAGGATGCGGGGTGAGCTGGGACGTGTAGATTGCGCTTGCACGGGTGCTCCCCAAAGGCGGGCTGGTCCACAAGACAGGCGGACCCGTGACCGGAAGACCCGTCACGGACGCATCCAGCGCGAATACCCTGCTGTCTCTGTTCGCCACGAACACGACAGGTCGACCGCCATTGAACCCAGGCGCGACCGTCGTTCGATAGACGGGAGCAGTGAACGGAGTTTCCAAGGCAGGAATATCGCCGGACTTGTTGGAGTCGGCGGGCGCCGTGGCATACGGATAGACCCACTCGGCGGTGAGCTGGCCCGAGCCGTTCGTTGCCGGTGGAACCTGAATGGAATAGACCCTGCCGCCGGCGCTGAAGACGTATTTGTCGTCATCCGTGAAGGCGCCCGGCAGAACGATGGGCTCAAGCTGAACGGTCTCTTCCGGGAACTGCCAGACGGCCTTTCCGGCGAGCGGCTCGTTGCTGATGCGCACCTTGCGGTCCAGCTTGTCGAGGTCCACTGCATAGACGTGGCCGTCTCCGCTAGAGGCTACCACGTTGGTGATATGCCCGAGTACGTCTACTTTCGCGGCGAATGAGGCATCGAAAACGCCCTTCGCGGCATCTTCCGGGTAGCGAGCAAACGAGTTCTCGCCCAAAATCGATCCGCCTGCCTTCAGCCACTTGTCCCTCGCGGTGGTCGGCCAAGTCATCTGCCTTCTGGTCGTTCCAGGAATGCCGGGAACGTCGCCGACCGAGACGGTTGATGCCCACCGGTCGTTCGTGAGCGGATCGACGCGACCCACCGGATCCAGCGCATAGACCCGCCCGTTCTTGTTACCTATCACGATGTAGGGACGCGGCACGCCGAGACCGGCATTCACCTCTACATACGTGGGCGACGAAACGAAGGGCCCCAGCGCAGGCACAGTATTCGTGGCGGAGTAGACCGTGACGGTCGCCGGAGGCGGTGTCGGGTTGTTGACGGTGGTCTTCTC
>VFKD01000366.1 GCA_009885735.1 bacterium | reverse complement strand
GATGTTCACCCTCCAGCCAAAACAGCTCCTCCACTCCACATCCCAGAGAACGGGCGATCTTGAGCGCTACAGCTACGGACGGCGAGTATCTGCCCGCTTCAATGCCGCTGACCGTCTGCCTGGTCACTCCTGCGGCAGCTGCGACCTCCTGCTGGCTAAGCCCGCAACGTGTTCGAGCGGCCTTTAGGCCGTTTGCAACGGAGCTGTCGAGGCTCATGCGCGTCTCCTAGAAGATGGGTAATGAGCAAGTATATCCGACATATTGACGTATATGCTTGCGAAGGACTACAATAGGAAGATCACATGAGAACGATAGTGGCTCGCGGTTACAGTCGTTTGGCTCAGGGCAAGCCTTTCGCCCTGCTCGCAATCGAGATTTGTGTGCGCTGGGCGTGCGGCTTGCCACGTCCTATTGCGCAGTCGTACAAAGCCAAACTCATGAGGTTGTCCTCGCTAGCGATGCTTCTGTGGGCGTCAATTGCGCTCTCCAGGGCACAGTCCAATCTCACAATTGCTGCCGCAGCGGATCTGCGTCCTGCGTTCACCGAGCTCAAGCCGCTATTCGAGAAGAGCGCAGGCGTCAAGCTGGTGTTCGTATTCGGCTCGAGCGGACTCCTTGCGAAGCAGGCTGCCGAGGCGGCGCCCTTCGACACCCTCTTCTCGGCAAACGAGGCGCTCGTCGCGGCTTTGGAAAAGTCCGGCAAGCTCGTCGCAGGCAGCAGAACGCTCTACGGCGTGGGTCGCCTCGCCATCGTCGCTCGCAAGGGAGTGCGACTTCCCAAGTCGGTCCAAGACCTAGCGAAATCTGCCGTTGGGAGAATTGCCATCGCGAATCCGGCTCACGCGCCCTATGGCGCCGCAGCGAAGGAGGCGCTCCAGCACTCAAAGCAATGGGATCAACTCGCAAAACGTCTTGTGCTTGGAGAGAACGTGCAGCAGACTCTGCAGTACGTCGATACCGGCAACGTGGATGTGGCAATGGTCGCTCTATCCCTCGTGATTCGCGCGGGACGGCCCTTCACGCTGGTCCCAGAAAAGCTGCACGCCCCGATTAGGCAGGCTGCCGGCGTGCTTGTGCAATCTCGTCAGCCGGATGTTGCAAAGCGCTTCATCCGGTTCGTGGTGGGTCCCGAAGGGCGAAAGGTAATGTCGGCCTATGGCTTCACCCTGCCAAAGCCGCGAAAGTGACAGATTGGCTGTGGCTTTCCCTTCGAGCGGCCGGCTGCTCGACCCTGCTTTGCATCGCTCTAGGGACCGTGCTGGCCTGGCTGCTCGCCAAGCGAACCTTCTTTGGCAGGTCGGCGCTGGAAGCGCTGACGGTCGTCCCGCTTGTGCTGCCGCCCACCGTTCTAGGGTACTTCCTGCTGGTGAGCTTCGGCGCTCAGAGCCGTTTGGGAGGGTGGTACCGCGCAATCACCGGCTCGGACCTCGTCTTTAGCTTCAACGGCATCGTTGCTGCCGCCTTTGTGGGGAGCCTTCCGCTGTTTGTCCGGCAGGCGCAGCTTGGTTTCGCCGGGGTTGCCAAGGAACTTGAGGACGCCGCGCGCTCCACCGGCGCGAGCGAATGGCAGCTATTCCGCCACATTACCGCGCCGCTTGCCCGGCCTGCACTGGCAGCCGGCGCGGTCCTTGCCTTTGCACGCTCTCTGGGCGACTTCGGCGCAACGCTCATGGTGGGCGGGAACATTCCGGGCGAGACCAGCACGCTCGCCCTGGCTGTCTACGACACTTGGCAGGCCGGCGAGGCACAGACCGCTGCAGGTCTTGCTGGGCTGCTGGCAGGCATTGCCCTGGTGGTTGCCGTCGCTGCAGGTCGCCTAGCGCCGGTACGGTCGGCATAGGAAGAACGACAATTCAATTTGACGTGGAGGTATACAGACGAACGGCATAGGCGCATTATAACCACGAAGCACACGAATGACGCGAAAAGGGCAGAGTCTAGACCCTTGTCGTTCTCTGTGCCTCGGTGCCTTCTAAGTTACTGGCGTATCAGCGACCAGTAACTTCCCTTGCAGACGTGCGCAGCAGGTCGGTCGCTCTGTGGTTCAGACGTCCTTGCACTTCAGCACTCGCTCCGTAGCCTCCAGCGTTTCGTCAATCATCCCATCCGTATGCGCTGCCGAGATGCTCCCCTGCTTGGTGGGAAGCGGGAAGTGGTAGATGCCCTCCTCGATTAGCGCTCGCCGATACCTCAGGTCGAACGCCATGTCGTGCCCTTCGGCGATGTCGTGCCAGTCTCGGGGAGCCTCCGGAAGTGTGTAGACACAGAACGCCGAGCCCTGCCTCGCGACCGTGACTTTGTGACCCGCCTGAGTCCATAGATCGGTCAGCCCCTGCTCCATACGCACGCCTAAGCGCTCCAGCCGAGCGTACACCTCCTGGCCCTCGTCCAGCAGATACTCCATGGTCCCTATCGCTGCCGCCATCACCAGCGGGTGCCCGTTGTAGGTGCCCGCGATCATCACTCGTTTGCTTTGGTCGGGCGCATCGAAGAGGTCCATGATG
>VFKD01000112.1 GCA_009885735.1 bacterium | reverse complement strand
CTGGTGCAAGGAGTCATCGAGCGCCGGGGCCGCGGGGTGACGCTCCGGGCCGAGAAGGCGAAGCCGCTGGTTCTGCGCGACCTCACGTGCGGCGAGATGCAGGAGGAGCGCTCGCGCATCGAGCCGGAGTTCACCGTGCGCCTAGCGAGCAAGACGCTCCTGAAGGGGAGGATGGGGTAGCAGTTAATGGTCTGCGTACGCCTCTAGCAAACGTTCGCCAACGGTGGCGGCCCTGCCGGCTCAATCCGATGAATGTGCCCACGTCGGTGGTACGATGAATGCGGAGCACAGGCAGATGGACGCCAACCAGATACTGATCATTGCCGGGCCAAACGGTGCCGGGAAAACGACCTTTGCAACGGAATACCTTCCGAACGAGGCCGGCTGTCCCCTCTTCGTAAATGCTGACCTGATCGCGGCTGGCCTATCGCCGTTCGGCCCCGAGGACGCTGCTATCACCGCAGGAAGAATCATGTTGAAGCGAATGGATGATTTGGCACGCCGAGGAGTGAGCTTCGCCTTTGAGACAACCTTGGCCGGACACTCGTATGAGCAACGCATCTCTCGTTGGCGCAACCAGGGATATAAGGTTGTCTTGTACTTCCTCAGCCTGCCGGATGTAGATACAGCAATCCTCAGAGTAGCCGAGCGTGTGGCGCAAGGCGGACATTCGATTCCGGAGCAGACCATACGCCGGAGATATGCCGCAGGACTTCGAAACTTCGAGAGCACGTACAAGAACCTGGTAAGCACGTGGACGGTGTACGATAACTCCGGGAAAGCGCCAATCCTGATTGACTGGGGACAGAATCCATGACTCCGAAGCCACAAGAACATCCAGACATCATCGACTTTGAGGGTATCGAACGCGCCTTGATTCGAGCGGCGGCTCGCGCCCATGAAGTGGCTGCCCGGACAGGAACGTGCGTAGTCCAGGTGATCAACGGTAAGGCCACGCGCGTTAGGCCGAACAGGCCATCCATCCCTCAGAAGCCATGACAGCCTAATCATCGCACTCAGCATGGCATTGGCTTCGCATGTTCGCGCCCGCGTGGCAGCGGCGAAGGGCCGAGGGGACGAATGGGACCTACGGGACCTATGGGACAGGACTCCTTAGCGCCCCCGGGCCCTTTGGAGCGCGCCTCCTACAATTCCGGAGGAATCCACCCTCCGCTCGTTGAACCGGTCCCGCGACCGACACGGACATGAAATCTAGGGGGATTTGAGCTTGAAAATAGGTCTGCGCATCCCGGGCACTGCTCGGGAGCTTAGCTTTGGAGACTTCTGCAGTTGGTGCGCCGAAACCGGCTTCGGAGGCGTGGATGTGGGCCCGGTGACCGCTGAGATTAAGGCTGCAACGTCTGCCGCCGGACTTGAGATAGGCACCACCGACCTGATGACGCTCGGGGGGCTCTTCGGGACAGATGAAGAGGCCGCAAAGGCCGTGGCAGACAGCAAGGCCGTGATGGATGCGGCGGTGGAGTTTGGCGCGACCAAGCTGTTCACCGTCTTCTATCCGCCGGATGCCTCTAAGGGCCGCGCCGCGAACTTTGCGCGTCTACAAGAAACCTTCGGCCCGGTAGTGGCGTATGCCGAGGAGAAGGGCCTGAAGATTGCGATCGAGGGCTGGCCGGGCGGCGGACCGCACTACGGCTGCCTCGCGGTGACTCCCGAGACCATTCGCGCTCTCATTGCAGCCTTCCCGTCGCCCGCGCTCTGCCTCAACTACGACCCGAGCCACCTCATTCGCATCGGCGTTGATCATCTCCGGTTCCTGCGGGAGTTTGGCCACAGGGTTGTCCACTGCCATGGCAAGGACACGGTCTTCGACTCCGAGGCGCTCTACCTTCACGGAAACTTGGGTCCGACGTTCGGCAAGGCAAAGGCTTTTGGCGAGGACTGGTGGCGCTACACCATTCCTGGCGAGGGACTGGCAAACTGGCAGGCAATCTTTGCCGAGCTCGATGCAATCGGCTACGACGGGCACGTGAGCGTGGAGCTCGAAGACTTCCGCTATCACCGCACCTGGGCGGCAGAGTCCGAGGGTCTGGCCCGTGCGCGGAAGTACTTGAGCAAGTGGGTGTAGGGGAGTAGGAGGCTGCACTGTGGGGAAGCTGAAGCGACGCGGAGAGCGTTGCGGCGGCTTCCCCACGATCCTTTCCCGCGCCAAATCTGCTAGAATCATCCCAGTTTGCGGGCGGTTGGCTCAGGGGTAGAGCGCTTCCTTGACACGGAAGAGGTCACAAGTTCAAATCTTGTACCGCCCACCATTCCCACGCGAATCCGGGCCGTAGTCGCATTTTCAGCACCCGCCTCCGCCACGGGCGCTCCAGTCTCACTCAAGCAACATGACGTTGCACGAGCGCCGTTTCGCCTCCGACTGAAGTCGGGGCTGTGAAAGGCACCAAGACTCACCTTCGTGGGTTCATGGTGTGCTCACGGGCCGAGGATGGAGTCCGCGAAGGCGGACTTCGTGGTCCCTGCAGCCGCGGTTTCAACCGCAGGGGCCGATCAGAAGAGCTTTATCATCGACCACCTTATGCCCCTAACCACACCCCAACGCTCTGCTCGCACCTGCTTCGCCGCAGGAGAAGCCATGGAGCAGAGCGAAAGTCAGCCCCATGAGTAACAGCAGCGGCAGCGCGGTGCGTGGGTGGGTCGCGCGTCTCTTTCGGTTTGAAGAGGTCGGCGTCGTGGCGGCGCTCTTGGTGCTCTGCATCTTTCTCGCGGTGCGTACCGAGGGCTTTCTTACTACCTTCAATCTCCTTCAAGTCGCCCGTCAGGCCTCCTACTACGGCATCATGGCCGTGGGAATGGTCTTCGTGCTCTCCATGGGTGAGGTAGACCTGTCGGTGGGCTCCATCCTCACTCTGGTGAGCGTGACCGCAGCCATCGCGATGCGGTCCGGCGCGAACATCTGGCTCGCCGTCTGCCTGGGGCTGGCCGTCGGGCTTGGCTGCGGCCTGCTCAATGGGCTCCTAAGCGTGGCGCTCAAGATTCCCAGCATCATGGTGACGCTCGGAACCCTCAGTGTCTATCGCGGCATCGCACTCGTGCTGTCGGACGCATCCCCTATCGCCGGCCTGCCGAAGGAGCACTCGTTCTTCGAGTTCGGCGGCGGCAACGTGGGAGGCGTTCCGGCAAGCGTGATTGTGATGGCCGCCGTGGGCCTGGCCGGATGGGTGCTTTTCAACCACTCGCCGCACGGCTGGCGGGTGCAGGCGATCGGCTCGAACGCCCAGGCCGCCAGGTACTCCGGCATCCCCATCGCGGGCTATCGCATTGCGGTGATGGGACTTATGGGCGTGATCGCAGCCATTGCAGGACTCACCGACCTGGCCTTTATGCAGTCCGCCAACCCAAATGCGGGCCTTGGCTTCGAGCTGTGGGTCATTGCTTCGGCGGTAATCGGCGGCACGGCGCTCAGCGGCGGCTCGGGCTCGGTGCCTGGCGCCATCCTCGGTGCGCTGGTGATTGCCGTCATCCGAAACGGCCTCGTGCTCCTGGGCTTCTCCGCGTATGTTGGCACGGCCGTCACAGGCGCGGTCATTATTCTTGCCGTGGCGGTAGACTCACTTGTGAAACGGCGCACGCGGCGCGCACACACCTAGACGCACTCCAACCCTTATCATGAACTCGAGGAGAACCAGATGACACGCTTCTTAGCATTGCTCAGTTGTATTGCCCTCGTCGCCTGCACTAAGGCGAGCGACCCCACTCCAGTCGCCGACACGCCTCCGCTGCCTGCTGACCCTGCGGCAAAGATCACGGTCGGCTACGTGCTGCATGGGCTCAATGAGTTCACTCAGGTCATCAAGCGCGGCGCCGAAGACGCGGGCAAAGAGCTTGGCGTAGAGGTCGAGGTTGTGGGTCCGGCAGGCTTCACCGCGTCCGAAGCGATCGGCATGTTCGAGGGCATGACGCAGAAGAAGAAGAGCGGCCTGGTGGTGGTGCCGATGCCGGGTGAGCTGTGGGTGAAGCCGATCCAGGAGGCGATGAAGACCGGACTGCCTGTTCTTACTTCCAACATCACAAGTCCGGACAGCGGGGCCGAGAGCTGGTGCGGCCAGGACGAGTATCAGAGCGGCGTTATCCTCGCGGACGAGATGAAGAAGGCGCTGGCGGCAGCGGGCAAGAAATCCGGCACCATCGCGGTGGGCATCTGCGCGCCGGGAGTTCAGGTTCTGCTGGATCGATACAACGGCTTCAAGAAGGGCATGGAGGGCACTGCGTTCAAGGTGACCGAGCCCACCGATGTGACCACCGAGAGCACCAGCAACTACTCTGCGTGGGAGAACATGGCCGGCAAGGACCCGAACACCGTCGCGATTATCGGCCTCTGCTCGATGGATCTCCCAAACCTCTATAAGCTCAAGGAGCGCAACAAGTCCACCTGGCTCATTGGCGGCTACGACCTCAGCGTGGAAGTGCTGGAGAGCGTGAAGCGCGGCACGGTCCAGGTTGTGCTGGGTCAGCATCCCTATCTTCAGGGCTACCTGCCGGTCAAGGCGCTCGTGGAGCACCTGCGCAACGGCAAGCCGCTCCCGAAGGGCTGGCTCGACGTGGGTACCGAGATTGTCACCAAGGAGAATGTGGACACCGTCCTTCCGCGCGAGAGCGACAAGGCGGAAGAGACGAAGTGGTATGCAGCGGACGTGGCGAAGCGATTCCCAGACATTTCCGGCGGCGCCAAGCCGATGCCGGCCAAGCGATAGGGGCGAGAGAATGATCGACCTACGCGGCAGGCACATCTTCATCGCCGGCGGCAGCCGAGGAATTGGCGCCGCCGCAGCGCGGTTCGCGGCCAAGGCGGGCGCGAACGTGTCGGTGAACTACCTCAAGCACTCCGAGGCGGCAGATAAGGTGGTGGCTGAGATTCAAGCTCTCGGCGCGCGCGGGCGCGCGCTGCAGGCAGACATTACGGATGAAGCTGCCATCACTGCTGCAATCCAGAAGGCGGTCGAGACCCTCGGTCCGCTCAGCGGGCTCGTGGTCTCGGCTGGAGTGTTCGAGGGCGCATTCCTGCCGGACATGACCCTGGAGATGTGGAATCGCACGATCACAACCAACGTCACCGGCACGTTCCTAGCGGTGAAGGCAGCCACTCCGCACCTTCTGGCGGCGGATACGGGCGGCAGCATCGTTATCTACACCTCCACCGCAGGCCAGCGCGGATCTGCGGAGTACTCCGCATATGCCACCTCGAAGGGCGCGCAGATTATGTTCATGAGGTCCATGGCAAAGGAGCTGGGACCCAAGGGCGTGCGAGTCAACTGCATCGCCCCGGCGTGGACCGAGACCGAGATGGCCGCGCCGAGCCTCGACGCGCTGGGCCGAGAGAACGTTGCGAAGGACTTCATCCTTGGGCGCATCGGCACGCCGGAGGACGTGGCGGGAGCTACTGTGTTCCTCCTCAGCGACTTGGCTGGGTTTATCACGGGAACCACCGTCACCGTGGATGGCGGAATGGACATGCGTGGGTAGCTCGGCTTTGGCAGCTCCTGCGGTCGAATTCGTCGGCGTTTCGAAGCGATTCGGCGGCATTCAGGCGCTCAACAATGTGAACCTCGCCTTCAATGCGGGCGAGGTTCACGCGGTTGTGGGCGAGAATGGCGCCGGCAAGTCGACTCTTCTCAAGCTGCTATCCGGGGTCCACCAGCCGGACTCCGGCGGCATTCGCCTTTTCGGCAGTGACGTTAGCATTTCAAGCCCCAGAGCGTCCTCGGCCCTCGGAGTTCACCTGGTTGCTCAGGAGCTGAGCCTATTTCCGCATTTGAGCGTCGCTGCGAATCTCTTCGCCGGTCGCGAAGCCACGCGGTGGGGTGCTTTCACCGACCGAAAGGCGATGGAGGGTGCTGCACGAGCAGCATTGGAGCGCCTCGGCTTTGACCTGGACCCAAGCCGACGAGTCGAGAGCCTGACCTTGGCCGAGAGGCAGATGGTGGAGATTACCCGCTGCTTGTGCCACGAGAGCCGAATTGTGCTCCTGGACGAGCCGAACTCCGCTCTTTCTGCTGCAGAGAGCACGCGGCTGTTCGACTGCATTCGCGGCCTGCGAGCCTCGGG
>VFKD01000621.1 GCA_009885735.1 bacterium | reverse complement strand
TCTCCGCCGCCGGCTGCCTGCCGCCGTATTCACCCAGTCCTCCGCAAGACCGTATCAGTCGTCCCGCCCGACGCGACGACGGGCTCGAATTCTCCTGCGGAAGGTGCTGCGGAGTTCCTCCTCGAACTTGGACCTGTTGGTACTCTTTCCGGCGGAGGATCACTAGGATGAACAGAGCGCTCGCCTGCCTGTCAATGTTTGGGCTGCTCGCGAGTTCCACGGCAGATGCCGAGACGCTCCTGAAAGTGGACCTGCGGTCAGCGCAAGCGGCCAAGCAGTGGCGCCCGACCCACGACGTCTCCAGAATAGAGGCCTTGGCCGACGGGATGACCATCGTGATCTCCGGCCCAGATCCGTATGTTCAGGGTCCGGCGATCGACCTGCCTACCAACACTCCGCTGTGGCTGAACATTCGGCTGCGGTCCGACCTTCCGGGAACCTTTCAGGTCTTCTATTCGCAGCAGGGAAAAGACACTTCTGAAGCCAACTCAGTGCGCTTCGACGTGGCGGCCAAAGCGTGGCAGGAGCTCAAGATCCCCTTTCCCTCGCTCGGCCCACGAACTGTTCTTCGCCTCGACCCGCCGGGAACGCGAGGAACATGCACTGTTTCAGACCTCAGATTTGACGCAAGAATAATCTTCCCGGAGCCCAAGCTTGCAGCGCCAATTCGTCTCGAACCCGCGGGCAACCTGCTCACAGTTATGTCCGGAGCCGTTCAGTTGAGGCACGAAACCGCCCGATTTGGCGCCTGGGAACTGCGGATAGGCGGCGTCCGAATGGCGGTTGGGCTGCCGAATGCACGGATCGCGTACCAGTCGGAGAAGGGCGTTAGGTGGGTCAACCTGACAAATGGATCGGCTCGACGAACAGGGACCGGCCTAACGTCATCAATCAGCGCGGTGGATCCAGGCGGTGCTGTGTGGCGGCTGGAGCAGCGCTTTGCACCAAACAAGCGTAGCTCAATCTCCGTAGTGGCAAAACTAACGGCAACCCAGCCGCGCAAGCTGCTCTACGCGCCCCTCTTCATCGCCCTGCCCGGAGCCACCTCCTTCGGCCACACGAAGCAGCAGGCGCTGTTTTGCGGACTGGAGTATCTCGACTCAAATGCGAGTGAGACGTCGAGCTCGGAGGCGGACCTCCGCGGTCCCCAGGCTCGCAGACAGACGCCGGATACCGCGCAGATCACCATCCCTCTCATGGCGGTAGCTGCCAAAGGGCGATTTGTCTCGCTAGAGTGGAAGCGCAGCGATAGTGTTGCAGCGCTCTTCGACGTGCCGGACCGTATTTTCCGCGCGGGCGGCCACTTGATGGGGCTCATCGGGCCAGGCTCGAATGGTCAAAATCGTGTCGAGGGCAACCTACTTCCCTATGACGGTGTGGAGGTATCTCCCGCTCGACCCATTACCGTGCGGGCCACCCTGGCGGGAGGCTTGGCAGACGACGCAACATCGGCGGTGAGAGCCTATGTCGTCAGGCACCCGTTGCCTCAAGTGCCCCGAGATTCGGACTCTGCAATGGCATACATTGCCCAGGCAGCAGCGGGCTGGATGAAATCCAAGATTGGCCAGGGCTCCGAATTTCGCCACATGTACTGGCCGGGAAACATGTCTCGGCTTCAGCCTGCCGCAGATGCAGCCGTCTACCTGAAATGGCTTGCAGAAAAGCTCTCTCACGATAAGCTCGCAGCCGATCTCGCAGCGGCCTCCAAGTCTGCAATCGGTCGAATGTCGCCGGCGGACATGCTGAACCAGCACATAGGTCACATCACGTACCCCGTGGTGCCGCTGGTGTTCGGCGAACCTCTGGCCGCAGCGAAGGCGGCGGACTCGACAGCCCGAGCCCTTCTCGGTCGCTTCGAGCCCGATGGGAGCATCCCCTATGTCAAGCGGTCCGGCGCCCTGGACTATGGCAGCACTCACTTCGCACGGGATGCGAACGGACTGACCGCGCAAGTGGTCGCACACCTGTTGGAACTCGCCAGTCTCTCTGGCGATTCCAGCCTGATCACCGCCGCATTAGCTCGCCTCCGCGGGCTTTCAAAGTTCGACCACACGGTTCCCCGAGGCGCTCAGACCTGGGAGGTGCCTCTGCACACTCCCGACATTCTGGCATCCGCACATCTGGTGCGAGCCTACACGCTGGGCTACCAGCTCACCGGAGACAAGTCGCTCCTTCAGTCTGCCGTCAATTGGGCATGGACAGGTGTCCCGTTCGTCTATCTCGACTCACCCGTTAAAGGTCCGATCGGCCTCTACGCCACCACGCCGGTGCTGGGAGCCACACAGTGGCAGGCGCCAAACTGGATGGGCCTCCCAGTGCAGTGGTGCGGCCTGGTGTACGCCGATGCTCTATACCGGCTTGAGCCGTTCGACCAGACCGGTCCCTGGAGACGGCTCGCAGACGGAATCACTGCCAGCGGAATACAGCAGACGTTTGGTCATGAAGACCCGGACCTGCAGGGGCTGCTGCCGGACTCGTTCACGCTCCGCACCCAGGTGAGAAATGCGGTGGCGATTAATCCCGGCACGGTGCAAGCGAATGCCGCGCGGCTGCTGTTCAACGAGAACCTCTACGACATGCACGTCTTCCGCTCGAACGGCGCCATCGTGCATGTGCCCGGCAGCATATCAAGGTGCGCTGATGGATCCTCATCCCTGGAGTTTACGGTGGCGCCCTGGAGCCAGAGTGCATACTACGTGCTGGTCTCCGGCCTGAAGAGTGAACCGACCGTCAGCGTGAGCGGAACTTCCGCACCGAATTCCTCAGTCGCCCAATATGACGCTGCGGGAAAGCGACTTGTGCTCCGATTGACCGGCAAGCAGCACATCCGCCTCGCCTTCGGATCTCCCTGAGGTCGGCTTGCTCGGCAGGGTAGAATGAGCCCACTATGAAGAACGTCTGTATACTGGGTTCCACCGGCTCCATTGGCACGCAAACTATCGACATCATCGAGCGGCTCCCCGGAGAGTTTCGAGTCGTGGCCCTCTCTGCCCATTCGAACGTCAGGCTCCTCGCTGAACAGGCCAATCGACTGGGCTCCGCTCACGCATGCATCGTCTCCGACGCGGTAGCTCCGGGGGAGCTTAGGGACGAGCTGTCCGGCGGGAACACTCGCATCTATCGGGGCGTCGAAGGTATGTGCGAGATTGCGACGCTCGTGGAAGTGGACGTCGTGGTGGTGGCGGTCGCCGGCGCGATTGGCATTCGGCCTACGCACGCAGCACTGAAGGCGGGCAAGAACATTGCTCTCGCCAGCAAAGAGGTGTTGGTGGCGGCCGGCGAGCACACGATGCGCCTCGCAAGAGAGTCCGGTGCTAAGATTCTGCCGATCGACAGCGAGCACTCGGCTCTGTTCCAGTGCCTGCAGGGCGCGCCGGAGGGCAGCATTGAGAGGCTCATACTTACGGCTTCCGGCGGTCCGTTCCGTACGCTCCCCGTGGAGGAGCTCGCAACCGTGACGGTGGAGCAGGCGCTCAAGCAC
Source organism: bacterium (assembly GCA_009885735.1). Lineage (GTDB taxonomy): Bacteria > Armatimonadota > Chthonomonadetes > Chthonomonadales > CAJBBX01 > VFKD01. The sequence continues at coordinate 9,564 of VFKD01000621.1, read as the reverse complement.
CCAACGTGGAACATGGGCGGGCTGGTAACCATCAACTCCGCCACCTTGATGAATAAGGGTCTCGAGATCATTGAGGCGGGCTGGCTGTTTGAAGTTCCGACCGACAGTGTGGATGTCGTCGTCCATCCGCAGAGCATCGTCCACTCGATGGTGCGCTACCGGGACGGGTCGGTTCTCGCACAGCTAGGGCTTCCAGACATGCGGCTACCAATTCAGTATGCCCTCGTGTATCCCGAGAGGCTCGACACGGCCCTGCCGCGAATGGCGGTGGCTGATTATGCGAACTTGACCTTTGAGGAACCAAACCTAGCCAAGTTTCCGTCTATAGGTTTGGCTCGCAGCGCTTCGGCGGCGGGCGGGACCATGCCATGCGTGATGAATGCGGCCAACGAGGAAGCGGTGGGGCTGTTCTTGGAGCGGAAACTGCCGTATCTGGATATAATGCGTAAGGTGGAAGATGTAATGGGCCGGCACAATCCGGTCGAAGCTGCGTATGACAATGTATTGCATGCCGATTCGTGGGCGCGAGCTGCCGTCCGCGTAGGCACGAACTGAACGGAACCGCACACTATGCTCGACGTCCTGACCGGTATTGTCTATCTGATGGCCATCCTCACGGTTCTCGTAGTGGTACACGAGTGGGGACACTTCATCTGCGCCAGAATGTTCAAGATGCGCGTCGAGGACTTCTCGGTCTTCTTCGGCAAAGTGCTGGTACGGCTCGGCAAGCGAGGCGATACGGAGTACAACATCCGCACCGTGCCGCTCGGCGGCTTCGTGAAGATAGCCGGGATGGAGCCGGATGATATCTCGGGGGGCAAGCCAATCCTCGAGGCCATTCGCACGGGTCCCGCAGGTAACCTTGAGGGCATGGACGCCGTGCTCATCAAGCTCGACAAAGACACGATGGCCGGCATCGACATGTCGAACGTATCGGACGACATCCGTCGCGCGGTGCGAGGCGCGATTGGTACGGACGGGCGGCTCACCTCGGAAGGTATCGCGGACCTTGACGCCCTAGCGCACTCCCCGCGCATCACCACCGACGAACACAAGCTCATCGAGATGGTGCGCCAGGCAGACAATCGCGCAGCAGACCCTGGCCTCTACAGCAATAAGCCGATCTACCAGCGAGCGATTGCTATCTTCGGTGGCCCGTTTGCCAGCCTCCTCTTTGGCTACATTATCTTCTGCGGAATTGGGATGACGGTCGGCCTGCCGAGCGGCACACAGACGAACGTGGTTCAGGTCTTTCCCACTCTGTCGGAGAAGTCGGACGTAGTGTCACCGGCTCGTGCGGCCGGCCTCAATACCGGAGACCGCATCGTCTCGGTGGACGGCAAGCCGACTCTCGATGGACGAGTGCTCATCGACGAGATATACGCCACCAAGGGGCGCACTGTGCCGCTCGGCGTAGAGAGGGGTGGCGAGAAGCTGACGCTGAATGTATCGCCGCTGCCCCAAGAGGTGCCGGAGTATAAAGGCGATACAGCCGTAATCGAGAATGGCAAGCCGAAGATGAAGACCATCTGGCGCATCGGCGTATTGCCGACTTCTCTGCGTGTTCGTACTGGGTTTTTGGACAGCATCTATCTAGGCACTGCCTACACTCGCGGCTACATGTCGCAGCTTGGCTCCAGCATCTTCAGCAAGAAGGTGAAGGAGAACGTGGGCGGGCCGATTGCAATGGGGCAGATGGCCACGGCTCTTCAGAAGTTGGGATTTGCCAGCATGGTGGAGCTCGCGGCAATGTTTAGCCTCGGACTCGGCGTGATGAACCTCCTGCCCATTCCTATCCTAGATGGCGGCCACCTGATGCTGCTGGGATGGGAGAAGCTCCGTCGCCGCAAGCTCTCGCCCCGGGAGGTCTACCGGGCACAGATGGTGGGCGTGGGCATGCTGATGCTCCTCATCACGTTTGTGATGTACAACGACATCGCGCGGACCATTGCGGGCAAGGGTTTCCAGTAGATTAGGAGCTTTCTGCAGGAGCATTGAGGGTCGCAGCCGAAAGTCATTCACAGCAGCGTCGCTGTGAATGCGAATGGAGGCGAACATGATTCGGCAACTCAATCTTCTTCTGGTGCTTACCTGTCTTGGCACGGTACACTCTCCAGCATCCGCGCGGCGCGTGCGGCAAGCCCCTGCACCCTTAGCGTTGGTAACGGACGTCGCGGCACAACCCGTGCTCGCCCAGGCGGATCGCATTGCCGAGGCGCTCGCCATTCTTGGCGCGCCCCTTTCTCGGCAAGAGGCGGGCGCACTGGCAGCAGCCCACAGGGCTACGGACGATGCCAAGGCCGTCAGCGCAGTCCAATCGCTCTTGGACAAGCGCTGCATCGCCGGAATCACCATCAACCCCGAATCCCGAGTCAAGCTTGCTCGTGGCCCAGCGGATGCAAACCTCCTGGAGCAAGGCTGGCGCATATACCTCGTGAAAGTACACAACGAGGCGGGCGTCACCGCACCTCTCGCATTGGTTAGTCCAAACGCACAGTCGGTGTTCGACTCCGGCGGATTCGTAAATGCCTCCGACAGGGCGCTGCGACCTCGAATGGGCATCAACGGCAACGACCGACACACAAAACCCACACCTTCGGCGAGAACCAGGTGGATGGACCTAGCGCTCTTCAACAAGCAGCCGATGAACCCAACCCTGAGCGGCCTGAAGCTGGACTACGCGATCATTCAGATCTACAGCAGGGACTCCGGATCGCGCGAGGGCAAGCTCATCTTCAGCGTTGGTCAGGGCAGGCAAGACCCTGGATTTCGAAATGAGATAGACCTGCTGTTTGAGGCAAAGCCCTCTTCCGACCTCACCCTGAATGTGCGCGACGAACATGGACAGAAGACCACCGCCATGTACGTTATCAAGGACTCGCTTGGGCGCGTCTACCCGAGTCAGGCCAAGCGGCTTGCGCCGGACTTCGCGTTTCATCCCCAGGTTTACCGAGACGATGGGGGAACAGTTCGTCTGCCAAAGGGCGCCTACACGATCACCTGCGCGCGTGGGCCGGAGTACCTGCCGGAGACTCGCCCGTTCAACATGCCTGCGCGAGCCGCATCTGTTGCATTCCAGCTGAAGCGGTGGATCGACCCGGCCAAGGACGGCTGGTGGTCCGGCGACCATCACATTCATGCGGCAGGCTGCGCTCACTACGACAACCCGTCCGAAGGTGTACACGCGCCGGACATGGCCCTGCACTGCCGGGGCGAGGACCTGAAGATTGGCAGCAACCTCACGTGGGGACCCTGTTTCGACTATCAGAAGCAGTTCTTCACCGGCAAAGACGACAAGGTGTCGCAGTACCCCTATCTGCTACGCTACGACATTGAGGTCTCCGGGTTCGGCTCGCACCAGTCCGGCCACCTCTGCCTGTTGCGGCTGAAAGACCAGATGTACCCTGGCGGCGACTCGTGGAAGCACTGGCCCACTCTGGGCCTCAACACGCTGAAGTGGGCCAAAAAGCAAGGCGCAGTAACGGGTCCCGCGCACAGCGGAAATGGACTCGGCATTCCACCTGGGCCGCTGCCAAGTGAAGTCGTGCCGCGATTCGACGGCATCGGAGCGATTGAGTACATCGTGGATGTGACGCACATGGTGGAAGGTCCGGACGGCAAACCGACGCCCGCCATCGACTTCATGTCCACCGTGGACACGCCCTACGAGAACGAGCTCAACATCTGGTACCACACGCTAAACTGTGGCTACCGGACGCGCATTAGCGGCGAAACTGACTTTCCGTGCATCTCCGGCGAGCGCGTTGGGATGGGGCGCAGCTATGTGAAGCTCCCTGGAAAGCTGGACTACGAATCCTGGTGCGAGGGAATTCGCCAGGGCAAGTGCTACGTGAGCGACGGCATGAGCCACCTGATGAACTTCCGCGTGGGCAGCCGCAGCGTAGGTGACGAGGGCAGCGAACTGCGGATGAGCGCGCCCGGCAATGTGCGCGTACGCGCCGACGTGGGCGCGCTTCTGGGTGTTGAACGCGACCCCACGAAGCCGCAAGGCGGCTATTGGCACCTCGAACGAGCGCGAATTGGCTCGAGCAGGGAGGTTCCGGTCGAGGTGTTGGTGAACGGCAAGTCAGTGGGCCAGCGGACGATCACCGCGGACGGCGCGACCCGCGAGGTTGCGTTCGACATCCCGATTGCCCGCAGCGCCTGGGTTGCTATGCGAATCTTGGGCTCATCTCACACGAATCCAGTGTTCGTTCTGGTCGGCGACAAGCCGATAAGAGGCAGCCAAAAGAGCGCCGAATGGTGCATCAAGGCAGTCGAGCAGTGCTGGTCGCAGAAGCAGAGGACCTATCGGCCTGAAGAGATGGCCGACGCGGTGGCAGCCTATGACCATGCGCGGCGTGAGTACCGCAGAATTCTGGAAGAATCGAACGGCCTGGAGCCCTAGATTACTTGTGTGCTTAAAGGTGTATTATTTGTGTCTTGCCTTGAGAAATGGCCGTCCGTGACATTCGGCGACGCCTTTGTCATTGTGAAGCCAATCCGCTCATCCTGAGCCTGCCACAGTCGTATCGTGGCAGAGTCGAAGGACCGTATCGTGGCGCAGTCGAAGGGTCCGGCCGCATAAGTAATGATACAGCCGGATGCTTCGACCCTTCGGCAAGCTCAGGGCAGGCCAAGGCTTCCAAACAGCGGAAGCTCCGCTCAGCATGGCAGTACATGACCGCAATTCGGGACGCAACATTGTTGAGCGACTCCTGAAGTCAGGGCGACCAGTTGCGTGCAGCGAGTCTAGGAACCGTAGATAACTCGTCGGTCTGAGGCGAAGCCTCGCTTGGTCAACAGCGTCGGGAGACCCTATTAATTGCCGCCCATTGAACCATTAGCCTTGTTTGTGATTATCGCAATCTCCGTACCATTGATGGTGGGAGCGCTCATTCTGATGGAGCGGGTGTCCCGTCGGCCCGTCTTCGAGCAGCCAAGGCCCACACCTGATCCTCCTGCCGTGAAGCCAACTCCGACGCTGGACGAAGCAGCGCTGGCCATTGCGGAATTTGGTCCACCGGAGACGCTGAGCGGTCTCACCGGTGGAAGAATTTTGCGTGAGCGTATCACGGTTACGGGACAGAGCCTGCTCACCGAGAGCCTGCTCCTCGTGGCCGACCGCGACCTTGTCGTGGAGGGCGAAATTCGATGCCCGGAAGCGATGCCCGCAGGCGCGCCTCGTATCGACATAACACTCGTAAGCCGCCGTGGAACCATCATCGTTCAGCGCGAGGCCATCGTTGGCTCCGGGCGATCCGCAGAGCGCGAAAGCGGCGGTTTCATTCTCCTCCGCGCGCCAAATGTCATTGTAAACGGCACGATTCTAGGTCTATCCGGCGGTGCTGGAACAGACGCGATAGTTTCTGCCCAGGGTGATGCAATTGCACTAGGCACACACGGCGGGTGGGGAGGCGATGTACACTTTGTAGCAGAGAACAGCATCACGCTGGTGTCTGGGTGCCTTGTCACTTCAGGCAGCGGGGGCGCCGGGGGTGATGCAATTGCAAACTCCGAGCAGGGCTTCGCATTCGCGCAGGCCGGTTCGGCTGCGCCTGCTGGACACATCGTGCTTCGGGGCGCCGGACCGCAAACGAAGGTTGCGATTCTTGCCGAGGCGCGCCTCTTTTCTGGTGGTGCTCACGGCGGGATCGGTCCAATCTCGGCGGCAGGTGGAGCGGCCATCGCCAGAACCGCACACTCGAACGGCAAGGGCGCCTCAGGGAACGCGGAGGCGCTTGGAGGTCACGGAGGAGGGGGAGGCACCGTCGCGTTTCTCTCGTGTACTGTGCAAAACAGCGCGGACATGTGCGCGGGAAACGGCACTGCCGGCGGCACAGCGTATGCAACGGGAGGTCGAGCGTCTGGAGTTTCGGCGCGCGCAGGTGGCGACGCCACCGCCGTTGGCGGCAACGGCGGAGCGGGCGGTTCCGCCCCAATTTACCAGGCAGAGGGTGAACCGGAGGACATTCCTGGAACGGGAAGACCAGGGGAACCGGGGGACGGCGGCGCTGCCCGCGCGACGCCAGGCGGACCCTCTTCCGACGGAGGAAAGTCCTGGTCGGGCAGAGCCTCGGCCCAGTCCGGCGCGCTGGGAGGTGACCAGCGTCCGCCTGCGTCGGTCGTCGAGCGCTCCCCTGCGAATTCTCCTGCGGCCGAGAGCGGCCAATGGCCCGAGCCGGTCGTGAAAGAAGCTCTAACAGTCGAAGTGGTGAGATCACCGGATCCCGCAACTCCCATCCGATATGCCCTGTTCGACTTCGACGGCACTCTTTCGCTTATCCGCGAGGGCTGGCAGAATGTGATGGTCCCTTACTTCGTAGCCGAGATCGCCGCATGTCCACACGCCGAACCCATCTCGGCAATCGAGAGCGCGGTACGCGAGTTCGTTGCACGGCTCACAGGCAAGCAGACAATCTACCAGTGTTTCCAGCTTGCCGAGGAGGTCCGCCAGCGCGGCGGAACGCCGCTCGAGCCTCTTGAGTACAAGCACGAATACCTTCGACGCCTCTGGGAACGGATTGCTGGCAGGGTCGAGGCGCTGAACTCTGGCGTGGCGACGCCGGAGGAGCACCTGGTGCGCGGATCGCGTCAGTTCCTGGAAGCCCTGCGGGACCGAGGCGTCACGCTCTACCTCGCAAGCGGCACTGATCTCGATTACGTGCTCGGCGAGGCGCGCGCGCTGCAGCTCGAGGAGTTCTTCGGCGAACGCATCTATGGCGCTCTCGACGAGTACCAGAACTTCTCCAAGCAGATGATCATCGACCGAATTCTCGAAACGCACAATCTCCACGGGCCCGAGCTGCTCCTGGTGGGCGACGGCTATGTGGAGATCGAGAACGGCAAGGGCGTGGGAGGCATCACGCTGGGAGTTGCATCGGACGAGGCGCATCCCGGCGAACTGGACGAATGGAAGCGCGAGCGGCTGCTGCAGGCCGGCGCGGATGCGATTGTCCGCGACTTTGCGGACCTGCCTGGACTAATGATGTATCTGTTTCCGGTGTAGGAGGGCAATGGGACGGATGGGACTTACGGGACAAATAGGACCTTGTGTGACATGTATGTCCCGTTGGTCGCTCATGTCCGTTTTGTCCCCTCCATCCGCCGCATTTTCCCCCTTGACTCTGAGCCCTCAGAATTCTACAATAGACCCTCACACCGCAAGATGTTGGGAGGTACACTGTACCTTGTCTCCATATCTTGTGATTGCGCCCGATAGCACCGCCCCGTAGCCTTCACGAGGAGTAACCCGCCGCGCCATGCCAAAGTCTGGATTTGTTCACCTCCACACGCACTCCGAATACTCCCTGCTCGACGGCGCCGCGCGCGTCGACGGGCTGGTAAAGCGGGCCGCCGCCCTCGATATGGCGGCGCTCGCGCTTACCGACCATGGCGTGATGTATGGCGCACTCGACTTCTATCATCGCGCCAAGAAGGCCGGCGTGAAGCCTATCGTGGGAGTGGAAGCCTACGTGGCCCCAGGTGACCGGCGAGACAGAACTCCCAGGGCGGACAAGGCGGACAAGAACGCCTACCACCTGCTGCTGCTCGCGCAGAACGAGACCGGCTACCGCAACCTCCTTAAGCTGTCAACCTTCGCCGCGGTCGAGGGTTTCTACTACAAGCCCCGCATCGACCACGAACTTCTAGAGAAGTACAACGAGGGCATAATCGCCACCAGCGCGTGCCTTGGCGGGGAGGTCTGCGCAGCGCTGCTGCGAGGAAACTATGACAAGGCTCGCGACATCGCGGCGTGGTATCGAGACCTGTTTAGCCGCGACCGCTACTTCATCGAGCTCCAGAACCACACTCTGCCACAGCAAATTCAGTGCAACGAGCAGCTCCTGAAGATTGCCGCCGAGCTGAAGCTGCAGGTGCTCTGCACGAACGACGTTCACTACCTCGGTCAGGCGGATGCATACGCCCATGATGTGCTGCTCTGCATCGGAACCGGCGCCACCATTCACGATGCTAAACGGATGCGAATGGACGCGGAAGAGTTCTACATGAAGTCTGCCGAGGAGATGCACAAGGCGTTCGCGGATCATCCCGAGGCGCTTGAGCAGACCCTGGCGATAGCCGACATGTGCAACCTGGAGCTCGAGTTCGGACGCGCGCCGCTGCCGGTGCCCGACATGCCGGACGGCATCTCCGCCCAGGCGCATCTCGCCAATCTCTCCAGAGAGGGCCTTGCCCAGAGGCTTGGCTCGGCGCCCGAGAAGTACCACGCGCGCCTGGAGTACGAACTCGGCATCGTGGAGCAGACCGGCTTCGCCCAGTACATCCTTATCGTCCGAGACTTCGCCAAATTCGCCCGCGAGAAGGGAATTTTCTTCGGCGTCCGCGGATCGGCTGCTGGTTCGCTGGCCTCGTTCTGCCTGGGCATCACGGATATCGATCCTGTTGACTACGACCTCACCTTCGAGAGGTTCCTTAACCCTGAGCGGGTGCAGATGCCGGACATCGACATGGACTTCGAGGACTCGCGTCGCGCCGAGGTCATCGAATATGTCACGCAGAAGTATGGCGAGGGCCACGTTGCCCAGATTATCACGTTTGGAACCCTCGGCGCTCGGGCCGCGCTGAAGGATGCCGGCAGAGCCTTGGCCATGCCGCTCTCGGACGTCAACCGACTGGCGGGAATGATTCCCACCATGCCTCTGCATGTCTCCATCGACCAGGCGCTTGAGACCAATCCAGAGTTCAAGGCAGCCTATCGCGCGGATGAGAAGGTGCGAGGACTGGTGGACACCGCCAAGCGCCTCGAGGGGCTCTCGCGGCATTCTTCGGTCCATGCAGCTGGAGTGGTGATCTCCCACGAGCCGCTGGTCAATTACACTCCTCTGCAGCGCTCGGCGGACGGCGGACTTGTCACTCAGTATCCGGCGGCCACCCTCGAGGAGATCGGCCTGCTGAAGATGGACTTCCTCGGGCTCATCAACCTCACCATACTTGCGCGAGCCGTCGAGAACATCCAGCGCTCTCACGGGATTGAAATCGATGTTCAAGCTCTGCCGCTCGACAATGCCGCGGCATTCGAGCTTCTGGGCAGGGGCGACACCACCGGCATCTTCCAGCTCGAGAGCCAGGGCATGCGAAGGTACGTCGCGCAGCTCAAGCCGACCTCCGTGCGGGACCTCGCGGCGATGGTCGCGCTCTACAGGCCGGGCCCGATGGCTCATATCCCGACGTTCATTCGCGCCAAGAACGGCCACGAGAAGATCCGTTACCCACACCCCATCCTGGAAGAGGTGCTCGAAGAGACCTACGGCGTCATTGTCTATCAGGACCAGGTGATGCGCATTGCGCAGGTCGTGGCGAACTACACGCTGGGCCAGGCAGACCTCCTTCGTCGAGCGATGGGCAAGAAGAAGCGCGAAGAGATGGCGAAGGAGCGCTCCAAGTTCGTGGAGGGCGCCGAGGGAAAGGGCATCTCGGCGAAAAAGGCGGGCGAGATATTCGACCTCATCGAGCCCTTCGCCGGCTACGCCTTCAACAAGGCTCACGCCGTTTGCTATGCGATGATCGCTTATCAGACTGCCTACCTGAAGGCAAACTTCC
>VFKD01000186.1 GCA_009885735.1 bacterium | reverse complement strand
GGCAGGCCGGTCGATGGCGCGCAATATTGAGGTGGCTCGAAGCCTCGGCTTCATGAAGTACCACGACTCGGACCGCATCAGGGTGGAGGACATTGCAAATTATGATCCGCACGAACTGGTCATCGTTACCACCGGGAGCCAAGGCGAACCACTTTCGGCGCTCTCACGAATGGCGTGTGACGACCACAAGATCAAGATTGGTCCCGGCGACACGGTCATCCTCTCCTCGAAGCCTATTCCGGGCAATGAAGCCGCTGTTTGGCGAACCGTAAACAGGCTGTTTCGTCGAGGCGCACGTGTCATCTATGATATGATCACGCCGGTCCACGTCTCCGGCCACGGCAACCAAGAAGAGCTTAAGCTCATGTACAACCTGACGCGGCCCCTGTTCGTGGCGCCATTCCACGGCGAGCCGCGAATGATGTATGCCTACACCGAGATGGTGACGCAGATGGGGCACCCGCGCGACCGAGTGATTTGGCTCGAGAACGGAGACAGGCTCTGCCTGGACGGCACAAGCGCTGTGCAGAAAGAACCCATCGCCTCAGCAGGCGATGTGCTAGTGGACGGCATCTCGGAGGGCGGCGTCAGCGAGTTCATCCTTCGGGACCGCAAGCACCTCGCGAGCGACGGCACAGTCATTGTCACTCTTGGGCTGGACCGTGCCGGACGAGAGATACTCTTTGGCCCGGACCTGATCTCGCGAGGCTTTCTTCACCCAGAGGATTCCGAGGACATCTTTGAGGAAGCCAAGAAGATGGTCCTGGACGCACTCTCAGAGATGACGGACGACGAGCAGCACGACTGGGACAGCGTGAGGTCCGAGGTTCGAGACATCGTCGCTCGGTTTCTGCGGAAGCGAACCGGGCGAAGGCCCGTGGTGATTCCCGTGGTGATGGAGATCTAGTCTTGCAATAATTACGCGCCGCTCAAATGAGCGGCGCGTCGAACTGTCAGCGCCGTGCGTACGCCTTTACCTACTTAACCTTCGCGTGCTCCTCGTGCTCCACAGCCCCGTTGGAAGCAGCGGGAGAGTCCCTGCGAGATGTGCGCAGAGGAACCACGCACTCAGTCTGATCCGGCTGCTGGTTGCGAATAGTCGAGAGTACATTCGTGGGGTCCTTCACCGCGATCACAATGCGGCCTCGAAGCGGGATCACTTCATAGGAGTTCAGCACCGCTCGAATGATCGCGTTGGCTGACGCTGAGCCCGTGAGGTGGATGCCACCGAAGATCACGGTGCCAACAACTATCGCAACCGCGTCCCCTATGAGCAGCAGACCGGTCGTGGGTACCTTCAGGAACCACTTCCACGCGGCCAGTTGGAGCGCAACCACGAAAATCATGAACACCAAACCGCGAAGAGCGGCGAAGAACTTTAGCCTTACCGGCACCTTGCGGTCACGAAGCAGCATAAGCCCGAGCCGCAAGTCGAGCAAGGGCCGTTGGTTCGCAACCTGAGCCGCCGGCTTGCCTGCAGCTAGGTCCATCTGTCGTTTGATTTTTGTCTTCATGGCGCCTGCCCTCGCATCTACCCAAATAGGACGGTGCTTGGTATCATTTGGTTTCACAGCCGCTCCGCCGTTCAGCGGCAGGAGCAAATATCTTATCGTCGAACCCTACACAGATTGGTAAAGCACGAATCGTGCCACATCCAAATTCACCTTCGAGGTATGCAGCTATGAATCCTTCGCTCCGCGCCGCCAGTGTGGCATTTCTAACACTCGGGTGCGCATCTGTTGAAGCACGCTCCGACCTTCAAACTTACCTTAGAGCTCCCGACCCCAACTATCGCTGGGAGAAGCGGTCCGTGTCGTCCCTGCCTGGCGGCAAGGTCTATGACCTGCACCTTGTTTCTCAACTGTGGCAGGGAATTCTCTGGCAGCATCGGCTGCAGTACGTCGTTCCCGACAAGTGTGACAACCCTCACACGGCGGCCATGCTCATTACGGGCGGGAGCGGCAGCGACTCAGATACTCGCCTCGCGCTCTCCACCGCGGTCGCTGCCGGGTCGCCAATGGCCGTCCTCTACAACATTCCGAATCAGCCGCTCTTCAACGGCTTGAATGAGGATGCGCTTATAGCATACACCTTTGGGAAGTATTTGGAAACCGGCGATTCTACCTGGCCGCTTCTCTTTCCTATGACCAAAAGCGCCATCCGGGCGATGGATGCGCTGCAGGCATTCGCCGTGCAGGAGGGTCTTCCGGCCATCGATCGGTTTGTTGTGGCAGGCGCCAGCAAGCGGGGCTGGACGACGTGGCTAACGGCTGCATCCGGCGATAAGCGCGTCGCCGGCATCATCCCCATGGTATACGACAACCTGAACCTTGGCAAGCAGATGCCGCACCAACTCGATACTTGGGGCCGCTACAGCGAGCAGATCGAGGATTACACGCGACTAGGGCTTCAGGCGCAGATGGCCACGCCCAGAGGCCAGGAGCTGGGCAAGATGGTCGATCCGCACACCTATCGATCCCAGATCCGGGTGCCGAAGCTCATCGTCAACGGATCAAACGACCCCTACTGGACCTTGGATTCGCTCAACATCTACTGGGACGACCTCGCCGGACCAAAGTGGGTCTACTACGCGCCAAACTCTGGTCATGGCCTTGAGAAGGGGCTGTTCACGGTTCAGGGCAACGCGGTCGCCTTCATCCGGTCGATTGCATCCGGGAAGGAGCCGCCCGCCGTCAGCTGGTCACACTCGAACTCTGCTGCGGGATCCCGTTTGGAGATGCGCGGCACGGCAGCCACCACCACGTGCAGGTTATGGACTGCATCCTCTTCGACAAAGGACTTCCGCAAGGCCGTCTGGACCTCGGCGCCGATCACGTCGGCGAACGGTTTGTTCACCGCGGAACTCAGTTTCGCGGCGTCGGGCTATCGTGCCTACTTCGGGGAAGCGACCACGGACGTGGCGGGACGAAAGTTCGTTACCTCGACCCAAGTGAAGATACTCGGCACGAAGTAGGTCCGCGTACACGCTGGGTGGGGCAAGCCCCACGCCCTACGCATACACGGTACGGACGTGCGTAGGGTGCAGGGCTTGCCCTGCCCAAGGCGATACCCTTCAATCGGGTTGAACACTATCGAGAAGCCCCAACACTCTCCGAATGTTGGTCATACTCCCGATTAAGGCTTCTTCACAGTCAGGGTGGCCTGCTTAGTACCGCCATTGGCCGCTGCCTTGATGATCGGCAGCTTGGTCGCAGTAACCACCTTCGTGTTGACTGTGAAGTTCACAACCGTTTGTCCCATGGGGACGATCACTGTGGGTACCGCAGGCTTTGCCCACGCATTGTTGGAGCTCGTGAGCGTCAGCACGATGTCGCCTGGTCCTGCCGGCGCTTCCAACTCAACAGTGGCGGTGCTGGGGTTCGGGCCCTTGACCGATGTCGGCAGCAGCGTCAGCGACTTTGGCCGAATCTTGCGCACCTTCACCGTGGCCGATTGTGATCCCTCAGCGTTCGTGGCGGTAATCATTACGTAAGTAGGAGTGGAGACCGGGTTCGTGAGAACCGTGAAGTTCGCAGAGGTAGATCCACCTGGAAAGAACAGCGAGCTGGAGCCTGGCCATGCAACGGCGGGGTTTGCGGATGTTAGTTCCACAAACTGCCCACCGCTCATTGCCGCGCTTGCGAGCGTCACCGTGGCGGTTGCTGTCTTCGAGCCGATGATCGTTAGCGGAGTTACTGATATCGCCCCAATCGCCGCCTCGGTGTCTCCACCGCCCCCGCCCCCACCGCCCACATTGATGTCGATTCCTGGAATATCGCAGCCCCGTGTAACCACTACGCTGCTCACCACTGCCGACTCACCGAATACCGTCGCGGTCACATTGTATGTGCCGGAAGTTGCGTTCGCAATACGATAGCCGCCGTCAATTCGGCTGGAGGCTGTGAACGTTCCGCCGCCTCCCACTCTTACCGCAGCGATAGATGCATTCGCAACCGGTGTGCCCTTATAGGCGACCTGACCTGTAACGCTCCCGGTAGTACCACCCTTCGGATTCGGAACCGAATCGAGGTTCAAGGAGTTGAACAGGTTGATGCGGCCATAGCCGTAGTACGGATCCCACGACGTTCCGCCGTCGGCCCCTCGCTGTATTGCCTGCCAGAGCTTGGTGGCGACGTTTGGGGTGGCCTGCGTGTAGCCCTTCATTCCGGCTATCAAGGCGGCAAGCCCCACAACCTGCGGGCTGGCCATCGACGTTCCCATGTTGTAGTCATATTCCATGGCGACGCCATAGACGTCAGGGTCGTTCATGGTGACGTAGTAGGTCGGCATCGTGCTGAAGACGCCCAAGAACCAAAGGATGTCAAAGTCGAAGTCGCCGCCGCAAGCCGCAACGCAGATGTAATCGCCCCAGTTTGAGTACGTCGAAAGGTAGTCGGAGCGAGCGGTTGCGGAGACTGCAAGCACCCTGCTCAGGGCGCCAGGATAGTTCGGGCTGAGGTTGGTGCCGTCATTCCCTGCGGCCGCTACGACAAGTGTGCCCTTGTTCCACGCATACTTCACCGCATCTGCCTCGGCCTGTGAATAAGCGTAGCTGCCCAGAGAGATATTGACGATCAGCGCGCCGGCATCTGCAGCATAGATGATTGCCTGTGCGACGTCTGAGTCCGTGCCGTTGCCGAATGCGTCCACGCACTTAAGCGAGATAACCTGTGCATTGATGCCGTTGCCGGTGGTGCCGACACCGTTGTTGGTCCCTGCTGCCGCGATACCGGTTACGTGGGTTCCGTGACCAAATTCGTCTGGAGCATCCGGATCCAACGACCCGCCTATGATGGTCCTGTCGAGCGAACGGTAGAGCTGTCCGCCGCCAGTTACATTGCTGGTTGTTCCGCCGGCATTGCGAAAGTCCGGGTGGTTATAGTCGATACCTGTGTCGATGACGGCAATCTTAACAGCGTCGGTCCCCTTGCCTCCGGCTGCAGTGTAGTAGTGCCCGGGCCAGACGGACCAAGCGCCGGGAGCATCGAGCAGGTGGGCGTCCCACTTGAACCAGGTAGCAAAGTCGGGCTCAAGGGGAAGGACGTAGTCGATATCGTTGAAGGCCGGATCGTCGGGATCGATGATGAGGGGATAACGCATAGCAACCGGCTGCACCCACTCGACGGCGGGATCGCTGCGCACTGCTCTGAGGGCGGCGTCGGAGCCCAAGCGAACCGTCTCGACGCGAATCTTGGGTATTGCCGCCACCAGGCGAGCATCAAGCCGTTTGGCTGCGGCAAGCGACGCGAAGCCTGTCTTTCCAGTCCTGTACTTGATGTTGTAGAGGCCCTCGGCATACATAGGCCGCTCGGAAGCCAGGTGAAGTGCGCCACGCCCCCTGTCGCCCCGGGCTGAGAGCAACCGATAACTAGCATAGTCCATCGCCGTCAGCGGACGGGCCGCCCTGGGGCGCTTTCCCTGCCACTGTGCGGACGACGCTGCTGCAAGCAGCGATAGACCCAAGATTGCGGCAGCGAATGTACGAGCAAGTTTCAAACGCAGCATTACGTTCCTCCCAATGGCCGGGGCATACTTAAGCCCAGTGAGCCGCGGAGCGGCAAGAACAGAGAGATAGCATGGAAACGATGGCACGAGAAGACACCAACACTGTAATACTACCAGGTACGTTTGTCAAGGGCGATCTTCGGACCGAGATTGATCCGCCATCAACCGGGCAGACGAGACTGAGGCTGCCACTGTTCCCAGCAATTGTACCGGTAGAATCTGCCCCATGCAGCGAGGTGAGTGCAATGCCAAGGGCTGTGCCATACACGACCGTACAGATCTCGGATGCGTTCTGGACTCCCAGACAGCGAACCAACAGGGAGATGAGCATCCCGCACAGCCTCGCCATGCTTGAGAAATCTGGAAACGCCCGAAACTTCGACCTGGCCGCCTCAGGCGCGCGGGAAGGCTACACGGGACCGGTCTACATGGACTCCGACCTCTACAAGGCGCTCGAGGCCGGTTCGTATGAGCTCGGCCGCGCTCCGAATGCGGCTCTTGACTCCCAGATCGATGCACTCATTGCTCGGGTTGGCGCGGCCCAGATGCCCGACGGTTACTTGAATACCCACTTCCAGGTGAATGCGCCCGAGAAGAAGTGGACGAACCTGCGAGACGCGCACGAGCTCTACTGCGCGGGCCATCTCATTGAAGCTGCCGTGGCCCACCATGCAGCGACCGGCAAGCGCAGCCTGATGGATGTTGCGGTGCGCTTCGCGGATCATATTGTGGAGACGTTCGGCCCGCATGGCGCACATAGCCACGGCTACTGCGGTCACCCCGAGATCGAGCTTGCCCTGGTTCGGCTGGCACAGAGTACGCACAACGACAAGTATCTCGAAGCAGCAACTCGTTTCATAGAACTGCGCGGCCACCATTACTTCGCGGCGGAACACAACACACCCAAGACTAAGTACGACGGAACCTACTGGCAGGACCGATGGCCGGTTAGGAACCACAAGGTATTGCACGGGCACGCAGGTCGCGCAGCATACCTGATGTCCGCCGCCACGGATGTTGCACAGAGCTTGGGGGACGTGGACCTGCTAAACACGGTGAATCTTGTGTGGCGAAACACCCTTGAGAGGCGGCTCTACGTCACCGGCGGCATCGGATCGTCCGCTCGAAACGAGGGCTTCACGCAGGATTATGATCTGCCTAATCGCACCGCGTACCAGGAGACCTGCGCGTCCGCCGCGATGGTATTCTGGGCGCATCGGCTCCTGCAGGCTGAACCCCGAAGCGACGTGGCAGACCTTATGGAACTGGCGCTCTACAATGCGTTTCTCTCTGGAGTGTCGCTGGATGGCAAGGCCTTCTTCTATGAGAACCCACTCGAGAACGATGGATCGGACCTCCGGCAGCCCTGGTATACATGCGCCTGCTGTCCACCAAACGTGACGCGCCTGCTGGCCTCGCTTGGCAGCTATGCCTACCTCGCTGACCCAACGGGTGTATGGATCAACCTCTACATTCAGGGCCAGGTTCGCGTTCCAACCGATAGCAGAGACCTGCGAATTGCGGTGGAGACCCGATACCCCTGGGGCGCCGCGATCAAGCTCCGAATACTTGATGCACCTGATGTTTCCCAGTCGATCCGCCTGCGCATCCCCGGCTGGTGCCAGAAATCCAGAGTGCGGGTAAACGGCGCCGCCACGGCCGCGCGGCGGGCTGCAAACGGCTATGTCACGCTCACGCGCGAGTGGCGAGTGGGCGACTTCGTGGAGATCGAGCTTCCGATGCCTGTTCGGACCATTGAGGCGAATCCGCTGGTGACCGAGGACCGCGGCAAGCTCACGGTTGCGCGAGGGCCGCTGGTCTACTGCGCGGAGCAGATCGACCAGCAGCACGACCTCGATGCGTTCGAGCTGGGACCGGCATGCCGGTTCGACATCGGCTGGGAACCAGACCT
>VFKD01000239.1 GCA_009885735.1 bacterium | reverse complement strand
CTCGAGCACGTCCGTTGTTGGATTCGCACAGCGGGTGTAGTCGTAGACATCAGGATAGAGCGAACCTCGCCGAACAAAGCTCTCGCAGTCCGGCGCGACAAACAGTGAGTTTTGGTAGATGGGTGGAGTCGCCCCGCCATGCCAGCGGGACGGATCCTCCCCAGCGTGCTGGCACAGCGTCTCGAATCCTGGTGTTCGCTCCTCTCCCACTAGTTCGGTCGAAACCGTGCGACTTGGGTCGCCGACAGGGCTTTGCCGCTCGCATCCTCGGCGACCACGAGCCAGTAGTAGTCACGTCCAGATGAGAGCACGGGACCTTCATAGCGCTGGCTCGTCCTTGGCGCGGTGACCAAGCTTGTCCCAGGGAGACTTAGGTTCGCGGGCCAAATTGGAACCACTCCGTCTGGGTCGCTGCCGTTCTGCAGGTCTGGGAAGAAGTCCCAGACGTATATCTGGTAGGTCGATGCTCCGCTCACTGCGCTCCAGGTGAAGAGAGGGTCGCCTGTAACTCGCGCGCCTTGCGCAGGGTCGAGAGCCGAGATCGGGCCGAGCGGATTTGCGCTTACCACCGCGCTTGGGGGACCCACGGTACCGCGCGCCGGAAAGTCGATAGTGTCGAGCCTGTGGACCGTGTAGAACACCTGCGAGTTCGGAGTGAGCACGGTGTCTACGTCGAAAAACACGGACGTCAGCGGGTCGCGCACAACCGCCGTATCGGCGAGAGTACTGGAAGACGGCCCACGTCGAATGAGGTACCCGAGCAGATCATTGAACGACTCGTAGTCCCAGAACAGATCAACCTCGATGACGGAGCCCAGCGGGGTCGACCGTGCAGCGCCTTTTCGCTCGATCTGCTTGGCCTGCGGCAGATTTGGAAGACCCGCTTTCAGGCGATATCGCCGCTTGAGCCAGTCGTAGACACCACGCGATTTTCCGCTCGACCGCGAAATCGTGTCCGCGATTGTCCAAGCTTGGGCAGTGACGTTCAAAGGCGCTGGTATCGCTCCCGCGGAAGTGCCCACTCCAAGCGCAAACGAGGCCGCGGAGGTGAGTCCAGAATCGACGCGCACTGACTTCGTCTCGTTCTTGAATCCCGCGAAGGAGCAGACCACTGTGTAGGTGACCCCCGATGTTAGCTTAGGAACTCTATATGAGCCATCGCTTCGGGTAAGTGCAAGCGTGGAGCCCAGCGGACCGCCGACGAACACCTTCGCGCCCAGAATAGCGAACCCAGAGCCGTCTATCACGGTGCCGGCGATCGCGCCCTGAAACCGCTCATCCGAGATCATCACGTTGATGGACCGGTTCTTCTCGCTGCCCACCGCATCGACCTTGGTCTCGCCGGAGAAATGGTGACCGTTGACGGTGATGTCCGCAGTGACGGTCTTGACGCCCGAGCCCACGGATGGCAGAGTGAAGGTGCCGTTGCTGAGGGACGATGTCGTTCGCCCGCTCACCGCCACCGTGGCTCCGGCGACCGCCTTGCCATCCACATCTGTCACCAACCCGGAGATCGCAGCCGACGGGCCGCCCGAACCGCACCCCATCCCACTGCCAACAACTATCGCTGTGCAGAGCAGAACCGCACTTCGGTATATAGTCATGTTCCTCTCCCTTTCTCGCCAGGGGGCATCTGTATTGCACTTCCCATGACGCAAGCTGCTCCCCGATGTGACAGTGCCGACGAAGGGATGTAGGGTGGAGTTTCGGTTCGCCAAGGCGTTCCTCCTGCGAATCCGCGGACAGAACAAGGAAGAATACGGGTCCCGCGTCGAATCAGAGTTCCTGGAAACCACTGCAGAAACGGAGAGCTTGTTTGGAACGAACGCGCGTTGGCATCATTGGCTGCGGCAACATCAGCGGAATATACTTGAAAGCAGGCAAGACATTTGACAATCTTGAGATTGCCGCCTGCGCGGACATCGACTTGGACCGCGCGAAGGCGAAGGCCGCAGAGCTAGACATTCCAAAGGCATGCACCGTAGATGAGCTGCTCGCGGACCGCGATATCTCGATAGTCGTCAACCTCACCATCCCACGTGTTCATGCCGGGGTTTGCGCGGCGGCCATTGCCGCTGGCAAGCACGTTCATGTCGAGAAGCCGCTTGCAGTGAACATCGAATCCGGCACCGCGGTCGTAAAGGCGGCGACTGACCGAGGACTGAGACTGGGATGCGCCCCGGATACATTTCTTGGCGCGGGCCTCCAGACTTGCCGCAAACTCATTGACGACGGCTGGATTGGGGAGCCAGTGGCTGCAACGGCCTTTATGATGAGCCACGGTCCCGAGGGCTGGCACCCAGACCCAGAGTTCTTCTTTGACGTGGGCGGCGGCCCGATGTTCGACATGGGACCGTACTACCTCACAGCGCTCGTTAGCCTTCTTGGACCAGTCGGAGTTCTCTCTGGAACCACGCGAATCTCGTTCCCAACGCGCACGATTGGCAGCGAGAAGAAGCGCGGCGCCAAGATCGAGGTCGCGGTCCCGACCCACGTGATTGGTACGCTCCAGTTCGAAAGCGGTCCGTTGGCAACAATCGTCACAAGCTTCGATGTCTGGGCGGCGAACACCCCTCTTCTCGAGATATACGGCTCGGAAGGAAGCCTCAGCCTGCCGGATCCCAATGGCTTTGGCGGTCCGGTGCGCGTGCGCCGCATGGGCGCCAAGGAGTGGTCGGAAGTGCCGCTCACGCACAGCTACGCAGAGAACAGCCGCGGAATTGGCGTGGCGGACATGGCTGCGTCGATTGCCGCCGGCCGACCGCACCGGTGCTCCGCAGAGATGGCGATGCATGTGCTGGAGATTATGGAGGGCATTCATGTTTCGGCATCGACCGAATGCCACTACCACCCATCAACGCGCTGCACGCGCCCGGAACCCATGCCGATGGGTCTGCGAGCCGGCCTTGTCGAGCTGTAGTCACCTACGCACAACGCGCAATCTCGCGCTGAAATAACGGAGAAATGAAATGAGTGGACGTGCCCTGCTGGTGGGCGGCTGCCCTGCGACCTACCACCGACTTGAGGCGGCGGAACCGCCGATTCGAGCCGCGCTGGAACATATTGGCATGGAAGTGGTCACCTCCGGAATGCACCATCCGGACGGTGGAGACGCCACAGTGGGCGACTATAGCGCCATTAACCACGATGCGCTGAAGGACTATCAGGCGCTTGTCCTCTACACCACGGGCTCGGAAGCGCATGGCGCCGATGTGAAAGCGATAAGCGACTTCGTTCACGGCGGGCGCGCGCTCATCGGCATTCACAATGCAACGGACTCGTTCACCGCGTTTCCCGACTACGTTAAGCTCATCGGCGGAAGGTTTCGGACGCATCCGGCCCAACTCGACATCTCGGTGGAGTTCGTGGACCAAACTCACCCAATCACACTCGGACTAGCGCCGTTCACTGTGTTCGACGAGCTCTATCTCTTTGCCGACTACGACCCAAAGCGCGTACACCTGCTGGCCCAGACGCGAAGCGTCGACGATAATGGTCCCGTGCCAATCTGCTGGATTCGCGAAGAGGGCCTGGGTCGCGTGTTCTATCTGTCGCTTGGGCACAATGCTTCGACGATGGAGGACCCAGCATGGCGGCACCTCTTCCAGCGAGGAGTTCACTGGGCTCTGGGCAGCCTATAGTTCCGATGCGCCGAGCGCTTCAAGCACTCTCGGAGGCAAGTACGCGCGTAAAGTTCCGGCTCCGGGCTCAATCGAGTAGGTCTCGACATCAATAAGCCCGCCCTTCTTGAGCGAGATGCTCGCCTCGCCGATAAGGGCGCCGCTCACCATGCTGAATCCGGGCTCGTGCCCTACCAAGAGGATGCGACCATTGAGGTGACGATCCTTAACGACATGCTGAAGCGCGCCAAGGCCGAATCCGTATCCAAGTCGATCATCGAGCACGAGGCGATCGCGCATGTCGAGTTCGTCCGCCACAATCTCGGCCGTCTCCCGGGCGCGGGCGAGAGGGCTCGTAACAATGGTCTCAATCGCTAGATCAAGCCGACGGATGCCCCTGGCCTCAGCCTGCATCCTGGCAATGCCGATGGGTGTAAGTTGTCGGTCTGCGTCGGATTGGTCCATCGCGGCGTCCTCGGCGATGCCGTGGCGCAAAAAGAAGAGTCTCACAGGTCCTCCGGGAGTCTGGGCGCAGTTGATTCTGATCGCAAGGACACAATGCCTGACGATTCCAAAGTAGCGCCGCCAAACGCACGTAGAGTGTTCGGCGCGGTGGCGCTTATCATGCTAGTAACCGTTGGTCTCAGTGTGCGGGCAATGCGGGGCAGCCTGCCCTCCACGATGTCCGCCATCATACCCGATGCCGCGTGGGCTGCAGCGGTATACGCATTACTTACATTGGTTCGTCCGTGCTGGTCCAGCGTTCGCCTTGCCACGGCTTCTGCCGCATTTGCGTTGTTCATGGAGCTTACACAGCTCTACCACGGTCCGTGGATCGACGCCATTCGCGCGACGCGGCTCGGTGGGCTCATCCTGGGATATGGCTTTCTCTGGAGCGACTTGGCCTGTTACGCCCTTGGAATTGGCGCAATGCTCGCGCTTGACCTCTGCCTGAGTAGGAGACGCTGATGTCGGAACCGGTAGCGGCTGAACCAGCAAGATTGCCCCGACTATTGTCGCTTGATGCGCTGCGCGGGTTCAACATGTTCTGGATCATCGGCGGAGGTGACCTGTTCGCTGAACTTGCAAAGCTCGCAAACTGGGCTTGGCTGAACGAGGTGAGCGCGAACCTGACCGACCATGTCGAGTGGGAGGGTTTCCACTTTCACGACATGATCTTCCCGCTCTTTCTCTTCATCATGGGGGTCTCGCTGCCGTTCGCTATGGCCAAGAGGCAGTCGGACGGTGCGGCCAAGGCGCCAATTCTCCGCAAGATTGCGGTGCGCACGTTAGGGCTGTTTACCCTCGGACTCATCTACAACGGACTGCTTGACTTCGAAGCATTCCGCGACCTGCGAATCATGGGCGTGCTGCAGAGACTTGCGCTCGGATATGGAGCCGCCGCAGCCCTCAGCGTGTTCCTAAAGCCTCGGCAGCTTGCAGTAGCTGGGGCCGGCCTGCTGATCCTCTATGCTGCGCTTCTTCGGTGGATTCCCGTGCCCGGATTCCCTCTGGGCGACTACACTGCCATGGGCAGCGTAGCGAGTTATGTAGACCGGCTGGTTCTCGCACCTGGCCAGCTCTACAAGGAGTACGGCGATCCAGAGGGGCTATTGAGCACGATTCCCGCCGTCACCACATGCATTATCGGCATCCTTGCCGGGTATTGGCTGCGATGCACATCAGATAGCAAAGTCAAAACCGTGCGACTCATTGCGGCGGGCGCGCTGCTGATCGCAATCGGCTACGCTTGGAGCCCTTGGCTGCCGGTGATCAAGAAGATATGGTCCAGCTCCTACGTGCTGGTTGCAGGTGGATGGAGCCTGATTGCCCTGGCTGCATTCTATTGGGTCATCGATGTGAAAGGGAAGGTCAAGTGGGCCGCGTGGTTTGTGGTGATCGGGCTGAACCCAATCACGATCTACATGATGCAGCGGTTTGTCGATTTCGACGAAATCGCGAAGGGGGTAGTCGGTGGTTTGCTGGCCCACGTATCGGTCGCGGTGGAGCCCGTCCTCTTCGCCGCCGCGGTCCTCGGCCTCAAGTGGCTGCTGCTCGGCTTCCTGCACCGCCAGAAGGTCTACCTGCGAGTTTAGTCTCAATTGTGTTAGGTCGAGCGTCGAGGTCGCATCCTTCGACTGCGGCTCGATACGGCTGAGCCGCGCTCAGGACGAGCGGAGTCGGCTAAGGGATCAGTATTAAGTTTCGCCTGCATTATTCACATTGCCGTGGAAAACGCTAAAGTCCGCCAAACCGTCATTCCCGCATGTCCTTAGCGGGAATCCAGATTCGCTCTTCTGGGTTGCTTCTTGCGTAGGATTGAGGGTGGATTGCGGGCGCCTTACTGAATAGATCCGGTTAGTGCAGATACGAGCCGCCATTTACGTCGATGGTTACTCCGGTTAGGTAATTGGCGTCGTCCGAGGCGAGGAACAACGCAACTCCGGCCACGTCCTCGACCGAGGCTATTCTCCCCAAAGGAATCTGGCCCACAATCTCGTCGTGCATGGTCTCCATGCCCTCGCGGGCCATGGCCGTCTCCACCCAGCCCGGAGCGATGCAGAAGGCCAGAATCCCGTCGGAGGCGCAGGCTCGGGCGATACACCGAGTGAGATTCACCAGTCCTGCCTTGCTCACTGCATAGGCGGGCTACGTGGTTTCCGCACGGAAGGCGGACCGTGAGGCGACATTTATGATCTTGCCACCACCCACACATCGGAAGTGCCGCATGGCATGGTAGGATGCATTAACCGCGCTCATTAGGTTCGTGTCCAGCGTCAGCTTCCAGGCGGCCTGCCACGCTGAATAGTCGTCCATATCGAACGGCTGCGCTTCGAAGATACCTGCGTTATTCACGAGTATGTCCAGCCCGCCGAGAGAGGCCGTGGCCTGCAGGACGAGACGTTCGACTGCGCTCGGGTCAGAGACATCCGCCTGCACAACCGCATGCGTGCCGCCCTCAAGCGAGGCCGCCAAGTTCTGCGCCTCTTCTGCATTGCGGTTGTAGTGAACACACACTCTGCAGCCTGCTGCGGCAAATCTTGTGGCAATTGCGGCGCCGATTCCGCGCGCCGAGCCCGTGACGAGGGCGCGCTTGCCCTCCAGCACACCCACCTATCCTATCGGAGCGTCGAGGGCATCCTTTTGCAGCTTGAAGAGCTGCTTGATGCCGCCATGCGCCAGGTCAAGAAGTCTGTTCAGCGTGTCGCGGTCATAAGGGCTGCCCTCAGCAGTACCCTGGACTTCGATGAACTTGCCGCGATCGGTCATTACGATATTCATATCCACGCCTGCATCCTTGTCCTCAATGTAGCAGAGGTCGAGCGCCGGCTCGCCACCAACAACGCCCACGCTTATCGCAGCGACGGCAGACGTGAGCGGAATCTGCTTGATCATCTTCTCTCTCTGCATCCAGCGTAGCGCGTCAAACAACGCCACAAACGATCCTGTAATCGCCGCCGTTCGAGTGCCGCCGTCACCCTGAAGCACATCGCAGTCGAGGTAGATCGTTCGTTCGCCCAGTGCCCGCATATCCACCACTCCCCGCAGGCACCGGCCCACGAGGCGCTGAATCTCCATCGTTCGTCCGCCCGGGCCGCGCGTATCCCGCTGGTTGCGGTCCTTGCAGGACCGTGGGAGCATCGAATACTCAGCCGTGACCCAGCCCTGGCCGGAGTTCTTCAAGAAGGGTGGCACTCGCTCCTCGACCGAGGCCGTGCAGATCACCTTGGTGTTGCCAAACGAGATAAGGCAGGAGCCTTCCGGGTACTTCATGAAGCCGCGCTGCATTGTCACCGGGCGCAGCTCGTCGGCCGCTCGTCCGTCAGGTCGTGCCATAATCCTTCATCTCCTTGGTTTCAATCTCAACCATCCGGCCGTAACCACAACACTGTCCAGTTGGCCCAGATCCGTTCGCCCTGAGCGCACACCCGCTCATCCTGAGCCTGCCACAGCCGTATCGTGGTTCGTCATTCCTGCATGTCGTTAGCAGGAACGAAGGACGGTATCGAAGCGCAGTCGAACCTTGCATCTTCGCCAACTCAACCGAACAGCACTGAGGCTACGGTAAAACTGGACTAAAGTGCGGCTCAATTCGGACCTCGTCACCCTCGCACACTATGCGATAGACCGTTGCCGGCGGCATTGGAAAGGGACCAGAGTGATCATCGGTCCACTCATACTGTGTTTCGCGCAGGCTGTGCAGAAGCGCTCGGCACGGGTCCCTGTGCGATACGGCCACAGCGCATTCGTGCTCCTCGGCCATCCAGATAGCCCAGAAGCTCAGCATACGCTGCGAAACAATGTCCGGATTCTCGTCCACTTCCCACTCGATAATGTCGTGACAGACCGTCGCTTCTGCCGGACAAACCGTCGAGATGGCATGAGCCGTCTCGACCGTTCTATCGAGGGGCGAGTGATAGATCATCTCCACGTGAATCCCCCGCAAGCTCTCGGCAGCAAGCTGGGCCTCCGCCCGTCCCTGCTCGCTCAGGTAGAATCCCGGCAGCCTTCTGTAGCTGACCCCTGAGGGATTGTAGACCGTGCCGTGCCGAACCAGGTAGAGGGTTTTCATTCTACCCCGCCCAATCCGATCAAGCGCTCCGCAAGAGTAGCCCGCTTCGCATCCAGCGAGGCACGATTCTCGCGCTCCTTCGCCACCAGCGCCTCGGGAGCTCGCTCCACGAACTGAGGGTTGTCGAGTTTGGCGGCGGACTTTTCGATCTCCTTCTCAACTGCAGCAAGCTCGCGTGAGATACGCTCACGCTCCTTGCCCAGGTCGATGCCGCTGCCCACGTCCACCCACACCTGCCCGATACTGGATGCGCCACCGGCCCAACCCGCAGTGTCCGCGGGCGGCGCATCCGCGAACGTCAGCTCGCTCAATCGCGCGAGCGTCGAGATTGCCTCGGACGATTCACTGAGGACCACCGCTTGAGATCGCGTGCCTGGCACAAGCATCGCCCGTACCTTTGCTGCCGCTGCTACACCGCTCTCGGCTCGCACGTTGCGAAGCGCACGCACGGTCTCCATCATCCAGCCAACCTGTGTCTCGGCCTCGTCGTTTCGCAATGCGGCCTCAGGTTGAGGATAGCACTCGTCCAGCAAAAAGGCACCCCTGCTGCCGGGCGTAGGGAGTGCGCTCCATATCTCCTCTGTGATAAACGGCATCATTGGGTGCAGGAGGCGAAGAAGCGTGTCGAGTGTGTCGGCAAGGCACTTTGCAGCCGCTAGAGCGTCAGGCGTCTCGCCGCGAAGCCTCGGCTTCACCAGCTCCAAGTACCAGTCGCAGAAGTCGTCCCAGAAGAATGAGTAGATCGCCCTCATTGCATCGTCGAAGTCGAACTCCGCGAGGCGTTGATTGACCGTCTCCACGGTTCGGTCCAGCCGCGAGGTGATCCAGCGATCCTCGCGGCTCCTCGGGCCAACTCCTTCGCCGCTCTCCACGAACGGGGCTATCGACATCATTACGAAACGACTCGCGTTCCAGAGCTTGTTGCAGAAGGCTCCGGCAAGCCGGACGCGCTCCTCGCTGAACCGAATGTCCTGGTTCTTGCCCGCCTGCTGCAGGAGTGAGAACCGAAGAGCGTCCGCTCCATACTTCTCGATAAGGTCCAGCGGGTCGATGCCGTTGCCCTTGCTCTTGGACATTCGTTCACCGTTCGCATCCAGCACCGTGGCATGTACATACACATCCCGAAACGGTATCTCTCCGATGAAGTCGAGCCCCGTCATGATCATTCGGGCCACCCAGAGGAAGAGAATCTCCTGGGCCGTTGAGAGCACGTTCGTCGGGTACCAGAAGCGCAGGTCCGAAGTGTCTGCCGGCCAGCCGAGAGTGGCGTGCGGCCAGAGCGCGGATGAGAACCAGGTGTCGAGCACATCTTCGTCCTGGCGAAGCGCCTCCACGGGCACTCCCAGCTTTTCGGCAGCCTCCTCCGTGCTGCGTGCGGCTGTGTGGCGCCCGTCCTCGGTCCACCAGACCGGAATCCTGTGCCCCCACCAGAGCTGCCGCGAGACGCACCAGTCTCGGATGTTGCCCATCCAATCGAGGTAGATGCGGCTGTAGCGGTCCGGGATGATACGCACCTGCCCCGTCTCTACGACCTCGATTGCAGGCGCCGCCAGCGGCGCCATCTTTGCGAACCACTGCTCGGAGAGCAGCGGCTCCAGCACGGTGCCGCACCGGTCGCACGTGGGAGTCTTGACCACGTAGTCCTCGATCTTATCGACGAGACCCAGCCGCTCCATCTCCTCCACCACCTTGCGGCGAGCCTCGAAGCGGTCCAGTCCGGCGAACGACGGCGGCACGGAAGGGCTCATCGTGCCGTCCGGCTCAATCACCACGATCTGCGGCAGGTTATGCCGCAAGCCGCACTCGAAGTCGTCGAG
>VFKD01000575.1 GCA_009885735.1 bacterium | reverse complement strand
ATGAATGGCAGCGAGCCGGAGCCGGTGACGCGGCAATTTGCCCAGGCGAACTTGGCTGCCTCAACCGAAACGGCCTCGAGCGGGATGCCTGGAGCCTCGGTCTCCTGTGTAAACTTGCCTCCGCCAACGCGAGTAACAGCGTTTGTGTTGCGGTGAGTCTTATATGCTACGCCCGATGCCGCCGAGCTGTCGTTGATGCACGGCACATAGTCGGTCATCTCGGCAACCGCGATGGTGGATGCAGGAGCGTCTACCGCTGCGTCCGCCACCACGTTGCCTGGGTCGACCGAGCGTCGCTTACGGGAGATGACGGCCCCGTTGGCAATGTAGCTCAGCCGCGGAGCCTGCAGGTCCTGAAAAGCAAACTGCGATACCTGTCCTCCGGGAACTCCTGCTCCCATGTTGTCGCCCAGGAAGTTGGTGGGCGCTAGGCCGCGGTTCTTGTCGCTTGGGCAGACGAAAATGCCCCAGTTCTTGATGTAGGGCTGCATCGTTCCGCTCCACTGAGCGTAGCCGGATCCTGCTGAGCTGTTGTCGTCTCGATAGTAGTAGGCCTGTGGATACGATTCATCGAAGTCTTGCTTGTACATTGCGACTGCGATGCCGATCTGCTTCGTGTTCGAGAGGCACGAGGTGGATCTTGCCTTCTCGCGGGCCTGTGCGAAGACCGGGAAGAGGATCGCTGCGAGGATCGCGATAATGGCTATCACGACGAGCAGTTCGATCAGGGTGAATGCGCTGCGGCGGGAATGACGGGACATGGGCTTGGATCTCCTTTGCCTGAATGGGTGGGCGACTGCCTAGAAATGCGTCGAGTTACCTGCGCCACCATCAGGGTACTGCGGTGTTGTTAAGCCGATGTTAGGCTGGCAATAAGACCTGGTTAAGCTGGCAGGAGGGTTGCAGGACACGAACGCCGAACCTCCAACGTACAAGCAAGACCGGACGTCAACACCCTGGAGGGAACGAAGGATGGCGCATCAGCCGAGTAGACGAGAGCTGTTGGTGAGCGCTGCAGCGGGAGCCGGAGCGCTTATGTGTACGGATTCCTGGGCGCAGCAGCCAAAGAGCGCAAACGAGCGGCTTGCGTTCGCGTGCATCGGGGTGGGAGGCAAGGGATCGAGCGATACGGCGGACGCCGCGAAGAACGGTGACATCGTGGCCATCTGCGATGTGGACCAGAAGACCCTTTATCAGGCGTCTGAGCTCTACCCTAATGCGAAGCTCTTTGCGGACTACCGCCGAATGCTGGATGAGATGGGCAAGAGCATAGACGCGGTAACGGTTTCGACACCTGACCACACTCATGCGCCGGCCGCCTCGCTGGCAATGAGAATGGGAAAGCACTGCTTTTGCCAGAAGCCCCTGACACACTCACTTTATGAAGCGCGCAAGCTCGCGGAACTCGCGAAAAGACACAAAGTGGCCACCCAGATGGGCAACCAGGGCACCGCGGGCGACAGCCTGCGCCTGAATGCCGCGATGATTCGCGCCGGTGCGCTGGGCACCGTCACGTCGGTTCATGTCTGGACGAACAGGCCCATCTGGCCGCAGGGCCAAGCGCGCAAGGAGCCGTCGCCAGTCCCAGCGACGCTCGATTGGGATCTCTGGATTGGCTCGGCTCCGATGCGCCCGTATGCCGAAGGCTACCATTCGTTTGCCTGGCGAGGGTGGTGGGACTTCGGAACCGGCGCTCTTGGAGACATGGCGTGCCACACGCTGAATCTGCCGTTCCACGCGCTGGACCTGCGCAACCCGTCGAGCGTTTCGGCGACGACCTCCGGCAACAATCGCGACAGCTACCCAAAGTCGACACAGATTCAGTATAAGTTCCCTGCAATAGGCACAAGGCGTCCAATCTCGCTGGTCTGGTATGACGGCGGCAACCTTCCTCCCCAGGACCTTCTCTACGGCGAGAAATCGGCGGACAGCGGCTCGGTCATCGTGGGTGATAAGGGAGTTCTCTACACGCCGGGAGACTATGGTGGCGGGGGCAAGTGGCTGGGTGGAGCTACGGCCGTCGCGGCGGACTTTGTGAAGTCGCCCGGACACTTCGAGGAGTGGGTTCGCGCCATCCGAGGAGGCGAGGCGGCCATGAGCAACTTCCCAGACTATTCGGTGCCGCTCACCGAGACGGTGCTGCTGGGCAACCTGGCCGTGTGGGCCGATGGAGCAACCGTGGAGTGGGAGGCCAAGAGGCTTCGCGCCAAGAACGTTCGTGACCTCGATCACATCATCAGGCCCAAGTACCGTGCAGGTTATTCGCTCTGATGTCGCTCCGCTCTTCATTTCTTCATGGCCGCTCCGCGCTGGTTTGCGGGGCGGCCTTGCTGCTAGCATGCTGCGCCTCGGCCCAGAACTACCCGCTCACGCCGGACTCGATGGAGCAGACGGGCGTTCCAAAGGGCGCCGTCTACCAGTACAAGTTTGAGTCCCGCAAGGTGTTCCCCGGCACGGTGCGCGACTATTGGGTCTATGTGCCGTATCAGTACGACCCGCGCAAAGAAGCCTGCCTGATGGTGTTTCAGGATGGCGGCGGCTATCAGTCGCGAACCGGTGGGTTTCGTGTGCCGGTCGTCTTCGATAACCTGATCCAGAAGGGCGAGATGCCGGTCACCATTGCCATCATGGTGAACCCAGGCGTGGTTCCCGCGCCAAAGCCCGATGCGCTCCCTCGGTACAACCGAACGTACGAGTACGACGCGCTCACGGACGACTACTCGCGGTTCCTAATAGAAGAGCTGATTCCCGAGGTCCAAAAGAGCTACACAATCACATCAGGCGACTGGGCTATCGGCGGCGCAAGCTCGGGCGGCATCTGCGCCTTCACGGCTGCCTGGGAGAGGCCCGACAAGTTCAGCCGAGTGCTCAGCTTCATCGGCAGCTTCACGAACCTGCGCGGCGGCCACATCTATCCAAGCCTCATCCGCAAGTCCGAACCGAGGCCCGTCAAGGTCTTCCTGCAGGAGAATGCGGGCGACCAGGACATCTACTCGGGAAGCTGGCCCATCGGCAACAGCGACGTCTACGCCGCTCTGAAGTTCGCCCGATACGACGCCAAGTACGAGGTTGGCGAGGGCGGCCACGACGGCCGTCACGGAACTGCAATCTTCCCGGAAGCCCTCAAATGGCTCTGGGCGGGGTATCCGAAGCCGATCAAGACTCCCATCTACACTCCGCAGCCCGTGATAGAGGTCCTGGACCCCTTCGTGGGGTGGGAGTCCCTATGGAACAGGCATAATCTCATTCCGTCGGTCATACCGTCCGAGGCGGGTGGAATTGCCAGTGATACAGAAGGGACAATCTATGTCGCATACACTGCAGTTGGCCTGATTGAGAAGTGGACGGCCGGAAGAGAACAATCGACCTTCGCACGGAACGTGGGCGATTGGTCCGCCCTTGCGTGCGCAGGCGGCGAGCGGCTCTGGGCAGTCGACTCGAAGAAGGACCGCCTCTGGGTCTTCAACTCCAAAGGCAAGCCGGAAGCAAGGATGCGCGGGCGCGGAGCGGTCTCCGTGGTGGGTAGGCCGGATGGCAGCGCCCTGGTGCTCTGCAGCAAGAGCCGCTTGGTTTGGTCGGTTACGCCCAAGGGCGAGTGGAAGAAGATGGGCGAGGTGGCTGCGGGAGCGACAGGAATCACGTTGACTCCGGACCAGTCGCTGCTGATCGTAAGTCAAGCAGATCCCGGCGTGACGGCCTTCTCCTATCAGATAGCGCCCGACCGCACGCTCGCGCACGAGCAGGCCTACTTCGACGTCTACACGCGATACGGCGCAGCCTCGAGCGGCGCACAGGGAATGGTGACCGACACCGATGGCCGCCTCTACCTGGCCAGCGCCGCGGGCATTCAGGTGTTCGACCAGGCCGGAAGGGTGATTGGCATCATCCGCGGTCCAGGGGAGACTCACTTGCAGACGGTTGAGGGCGCCTCACTTCCGAAGGGTGGCGAGGTACTGCCCGTAGGCTTGGACGGATCCCGCGGTCCCAAGAGGCCGAACTCCTCGGTTCAGGCTCTAGCTTTCGGCATCGCGAGCAGGAACGTGCTCTTTGTTGTTGCGGACGGCCGGCTCTACAGGAGGCTGATGAGGGTCAAGGGTGTATGTCCTGCGGAGGCGCCCATACGTCCAAAAGAGCCGAGGCTCTAGCCTCATCAATTCATGAAGAGAGTAGATTGGCCACGTCCTGCAGAAAACAAAACCACGGTCTCATCCGAGCTAACCCAGAGCTATCTTCATCGGGGCTGACCTTCCCAGCGCTAAAGCGCGGGGCTACTGAATAGAACCCTGCTGCGCAGGCTGAGATTGGAGGCCGCTTCTGCGGCGTTGTTTTGAGTAACCTCGGCGTTTACGCCGTTGGAATCCAACGCAACAATGAGGTCACCATTTACCATAGATTATAGACACATTCAAGAATAAGTCGGGCTAGATCTCTTGAGTCCGAAAAGATGAAGTAATTGTGTCACGTCTCGAGAACAAGTCCGTCCTCGGCATTCGGCGGCACCTTTGTCAATGTCACCCAGGTTACTCAGCATGTCACAAACAATTGGTGAAATATTATTCCGTTGTCTGGCCTCATGGCAGCCCCTCAAACTCCCTATCAAACTCCTGCATGTCCTCGTCAATCCGATATGGAATCAACGGAGCGGCAGACGGCGGCGCCATCACATTGACCTTGAGGATGCCAGTGTTCACCCGTTTTAGGATGCGCAGGTACTCAGCACGCGACCGTTCGCGCCAAGCCGCGTATACAGCCACATCCGGGTGGTTCCTGGGCCGTTTTGCGGCCTTGGATTGCCGTGCATGGTTCTCGGCTAAAAGGCGGCCGAGAAGGCGAGCAGCCTCGTCCCGGTCCGCGGCGATCTCCGTCTGGAGCTGCACCCAGTCCGGCAGGACGTTCGCGTTCTTGAGGATGTTGCCCACGAGGCGCCGGTGCGCGGGAGTGAGCGGATCATCATCGAAGACGATCGGCTTGCCCTTGCCTGGGAGGTCGTCGAACTCTCCGTCGTCGATGGCCTGCTGGATGTGGCGCTCTGCGAGCTTGGCGAAGGTGTCCTCGGTTTCCATTGCGGGTGTTCCTGTCTCTTGAGGGACTGAAGGGACAGCAGGGACAGCAGGGACGAGAGTGACACTTCGGGCAGCTTGGTCTTGAGTGTCACTTGGGTCGCTTTAGTCTCTTGAGTCCCTTAAGCCCCTTCGGTCCCATCCGTCCCATCCCACCTTCATTCTACTCTCCGTGATTGTCGCAGATCATCAGCCGGTTTGCCTTTAATTGTCGGTAAGTGGTGAAAAA
This sequence comes from bacterium, assembly GCA_009885735.1. Lineage (GTDB taxonomy): Bacteria > Armatimonadota > Chthonomonadetes > Chthonomonadales > CAJBBX01 > VFKD01. The sequence goes on along the minus strand of VFKD01000575.1, from coordinate 544 downwards.
CGCTGCCAATTATTATTCGATTTGGGTGATTCATTGTGGGGGCTCCTTTGGGTGACCTAGCGCGTTGCCTGGCGATTCGTACCGTTCGCCGGACGGTTTCCCGATACGGGGCACACGGCAGGAGCGTCAGCGTTGCTCGCAACAAGAGTCTCGCGCCCGCTGGACACATTAACGCTGTAAATGCAAGCGACCATTCCGGAATGCGCACTGGTCAAAGCGCCGATCCGCTCATATCTAACGAACAGAAGCCGCCGTCCGTCGGGACAGAACGCCGGTCGCATTGCGTCGTCAATCCGGCGTTCTGGACTTGTTGCCGGATTGCGAATTAGCGATCTGACAATAACTCGCCGATAGGAGCCGCCATTCCAGCGCCAAAACTCATAAGCAACCCGATTACCTGCTGGATGCCAAGAGAATGCACCCACGCCCATGACGTCGTTCCCGCCAGATCCTCCCGCTTGAGCCTGATTCCAACCCAGCGGTGATTGACTCCAGTCCCAGTCGCCTGTTGTTGCTTCCTCTGCCGACATCCCTCCTCTCACCT
>VFKD01000169.1 GCA_009885735.1 bacterium | reverse complement strand
GATGCAAGCTTCTCGGTGAAGCGGCGAGTCTCGCGGAAGGCTAAGAGCAGTTCCTCGGCTCGGTTCGTTGCGGTGGCGGTACAACCCATGGATGCGGCTCCTCTTGCTCGGCTCTTGAGTGCGTTCTGAATGCCTTCGATGGTCTACGGAAGCGTCACGACGTGCGGGTAATGCCGAATCTGCTGGTCAACGGTTAAAAGTGGACAATCGTGTATCCGCGCAGTTGCCACGAGGAGCCGATCAACCGGGTCCTTGTGGATGGTTCCGGGCAGCCGAGTGGCTTCCATGGCGATGTGCGGTGTCAAATCGAGCATCCGCACCCGAGAAACCCCTAGAGCGTTAGCAATCCATGCATCGACTGGAAGCGGAAGGGGCAGTCTGCCGGCTGCCTCCAGCATCGCTACCTCCCAAACCGACATGATGCTCACGCACACATCTGCATTGAGCGGGTCCTCAAGAATACGCAACGTCGATCTGGATAGGTCAGAAGTTCCGTGCATCCACCACACCCAGATATGGGTGTCTAGCAAGAACACCTGAGTGCTTCCCAATCCTCAACAGCTACTGGTTCAAACGGGCGCTCGTACTTTATCGGTACGCCCCACATCGGGTTCTGCCTCACGTCCATCTTACTTCCCGTACACTCTAGAATAATGACCTCGACCGACGCTCCGGCCTTAAACGGCAGGTTCGGCAGAGTGAGCGAGCTGTCCTCGCCTATCGTCGTCTCAATGCGGTGTGCGATCATTGTTCCAACCTCTTCTGGCATTTCAGTACCACTAACCTGTTGCTAATCAGAATCACGTCAGGACATCCCAGTCCTCAACTCCCACAGGGCTGAATGGGTCGTCATACTCGAACGGCATGCCGTAGAACGGATTATCCCGAACGTTCACCTTCTTCTTGTTCGGATATTCGAGAACTATCACTTCTACCGACGTGCCGGCCTTGAACGGCAGGTTCGGCAGTGTGAGCGAGCTATCCTCGCCTATCGTTGTCTCAATACGGTGTGCGATCATTGGATTCTCCCGGGCCCATGTTTCGAATATTGTGTCCGAGGCACTGTGTCGGATTGACGAGTTGTATTGCCATGCTGCATAGGATGCGGGCTTCCGTCACACTGTAGCCCTGAGCACGCCTCAGCCTAACCACCCCGTTCGCCCTGAGCGCTCGACAGCCGTATCGTCGAGCAGTCGAAGGGTCGAAGTCACGGTAGACGCATCCTTCGACTGCGGCACGGAACGGCTGTGCCGCGCTCAGGACGAACGGACTTTGTGACGCACAGTCTGTACGATTGGCTCCATCAAGGACCTGATAGCTACAATAGTCCTGAAACATACATAGGCGACAGTCTTGAGAGAGGCACAACCCATTGGTCCTCGCGGTTCACACCTCGATACTTGACACAAATACACCATCCTTTCGGACTCAAGTGATACAGACGGTCACTCTCACTATTCTATCCGTAAAGCGGCCCGTATGCCGCGCAGGCGCGATAGTCCGCTCCCTGCGGCTCCATCGCGCCAAAGCGCGTCCAGCTCGACGGGCGAAACACCTTCTCGTTCGGAACGTTGTGCATGTCCACGGGTATTCGCAGGATGGATGCCAGCGAGATGAGGTCCGCGCCGATGTGGCCATAGCAGATTGCGCCGTGGTTCGCCCCCCATGCATTCATCACCGCATAGACGGAGGTGAACGGCCCCTCGCCGGTGAGGTTTGGAACAAACCAGGTCGTGGGCCAGGTGGGGTTCGTGCGCTCATCCAGCAGCTTGTGGACGTCCTCCGGCAGGTCTACGGTCCGCCCTTCGGCTATTTGCAGGACGGGTCCGAGCCCCTTCACCATGTTCAGGCGGCACATCGTCACAGGCATGCCGCCGCGCGTGGTGAAGTCGGTCGACCATCCTCCGCCTGGGAAGTAGCCGGTATCGGACGGACACCAGCGCGTAGCTTGCAGGCACCTGAGTGCTTCGTCCGAGGTGATATCTGCAGCCCTCTTAATGCCGGGCCGACCGTCAATAGCCTGCTCGCCCGTCCAGTCGAGAGCAGATGGACCGCTGTTGATTAGATGCAGGATTCCGCCGCTTGCGTCTCCAGTCAGTCGATGGCCAGTCACGCGCTCCACCGATTCGGGGCTCCAGTAGGTGCGCACGTCCGAAAAAAGCTGTGCGGTACCGGTTAAGAGATGTCCGACGAGCATCGACGCCGCGTTGAGGGCGTCGTTCTCGGTGGCGACAACAAAGGGCTGGCGGATGCCGTTCCAGTCGAACGACGTTGTGAGCATCGCCTCCAGGAAGTCTCCGTTCGGCAGGTGGTCGGTCCACTGCCTCTGACCTTGGAAGCCGGCAGCAAGCGCGTTGCGGCCGTTTGCCTCCTCGCCATATCCCATCT
>VFKD01000047.1 GCA_009885735.1 bacterium | reverse complement strand
CATCGCCCTGCGAACCGCCTCCATGCAGGCGCCTTTGCGGAGCGTCATATCGAGCAGCTCCGGGGTGTTGATGCCGTGGATGTCTAGATTGTCTACATACTCCACGCCCATGCGCTTCATCGAGTCGTCGAGTGCGGTTCGAAAGTCGTCCGCCGAGACGTTTGGACCAATCTTGGTAGTAAGGATGAACTCCTCGCGCCGGATAACGCCCTCGCGAAGCGCCGCACCAATCAGCTCTTCGCTCGTGCCGTATCCTCTTGCAGTTTCGATGTGGTTGATGCCGATGTCCAGTGCGCGCCGAAGAGTCGTGCGCGCCCTCTCGACGTTTGCTTGTGGCTCTTCTCCACTGTCCGCCGGGATGCGCATGGCGCCAAACGAGAGCACGGAGAGGTTGAGGCCGGTCTTGCCAAAGCGACGCCTAAGCATGGGTGCGGCGGTTAGTTGGGTCACAGGGAGTTCCTTGTTCGATGGGGATCTGTCGTTGGCATTATAGCAAGCGCGCGACGGTCTACACAATCAGGCAGCCTTGCGGGCGGCTTTGTCCTGAGCCTTGCGGCACGTGGAACCGACAATAGTAGGACCACTCTTGGATGTTCCCGCGGAGGCCCCCTTTTATGGAGATAGAACCGGACGCAGTGATTCTAGCCGCCATGCGCGAGCGCCGAGAGGCGCCACGGGACCCCACGCGAACGAAAGCCGTCATGCTGGTGCATGACAAGCTTGGCGAGCACGCCGGAATTCTGGGCGACGTGAGCCGAGTGGGGATGAAGATCCGGTCGCGCTTCTGCTTCCCGTGCGGCAGCGAGGTCACCATCATGCCGCCCTCCAACGAGATTCTCATCCTTCCGTGCGCTCGGGTGCAGATTGTTCGGCAGAATCTGAAGGACGACTGTGGAGACCAGGTGTTCGATTACGGCCTTCGGTTTGTACAGCGTAACGACCCGGCTCGGCATGCGTGGTTCCTTGCGCTCCGGCAGCCGCTCGACACCTCCATGGGCGAGCGCATCGTGATGGCCGAGTAGGGCGGAGGGCTAGCAATACACCCTCAGCTAGGAATCAATAGGACCTATAAGACCTATAAGACCTATAGGACTTATGAGAGAGCTGGGGTTACACCTATGCTTTGACAGGTCCGCCAAGACTGCCTATAATCCGGGCATGGCCGCTGAATCTCACCCCAGAACATCCCGCCTAGAGCGAACCGTTCCTCTCGCCATCGCGCTTATCGCATTGCTGTGTCGGGCGTACGTTGCATGGCGCACGCACTCCACCACCGAAGACTTTCTCATCACCCTGCGCTATGCGGAGAATCTAGCCTCCGGGCGCGGCTTCGTCTATAACGAGGGCGAGCGCGTGATGGGCGCCACCACTCCTCTCTACACGCTTCTTCTCGCCGCATCTGCATGGTTTGGGCTGGGCGCGGCCGCAGTGGGAAAGACCCTTAATGTATTGACCGACGCAGCTACTTGCCTGCTCATCTGCAGGCTGGCTCTCGCCGTCGGCAGGCCGCGTGCGGGGTGGCTCGCTGCGCTGCTCTATGCCACTGCGTCCGCGCCTATCAACTTTAGCGTGGGAGGAATGGAGACCGGCCTCGTCACTGCGTGCTGCATGTTGGCGGTGGTCTGTTTTGCCGAGGGCAAGCTGCTGCAGCTTGCCGTGGCAAGCGCGCTGCTCATCCACTTGAGGATCGATGGCGCGGTCCTGATTGGTGTGCTCTGGGCTGGTGTAGCCCTCAAGGACAGGCGGGTACCCTGGCGCGAAATAGCGTTCTTGGCTCTCCTCGTGCTGCCTGTGTTCGCTGCGGAGTGGCTCTACTTCGGCAGCCCAATTCCGGCGTCCATCACGGCCAAACTCGCGGTCTATGCGCGAATCCGCGGCGGGACCCTGCCCAACCTCGGGGACTTTCAGCACCACTTCGCGGGCGGTTTGGTGCAGAAAGCCCTTCTTTGCCTCTTCCTAGCGGGAGCCGTTATCTCGTTCGAGCAGATTAGGGCCCTTCGCGCACCGCTCATTTGGCTGCTGGTCTACTACGCGGCGATGCTCATGAGTCGCGTGCCTGCGTTTGGATGGTACTTCGTGCCGCCAATGCCGCTCTACTTCTTGGCAGTGGCCATCAGCCCCGGCGCTCTGCTGCGGCTCTGCGCCAGGGTCTTGAGGCAGGAACGCCGCCTGACGTCTCAACGGCTTGCCGCGGGCGCGCTTGCGTGCCTTGCCGTGCCGCTTGTTTGGCATGTCCGCTCGGTTGCCGCGGATGTGGCGCGAGCACAGCGGCTGGAGGACGAGGTTCGGCGGCCCTTGGGAGAGTGGCTGCGAGCAAACACGAAGCCCACGGACCGCATCATGCTCGAGCCCATCGGCTACATCGGCTACTACTCTAAGCGGAGAGTGCTCGATATCATCGGCCTCGTGTCGCCGGAAGTTCTTCCGTACTATCGCCCAGAGGTCGACCACCCAGTGGGAGAGATAGTCGCGCACTTCAAGCCAAGCGTACTTGTATTGCGGGCGAGCGAGAAAGACGAGATCGAGTCCTATTCAAAGCGAGCCGGCGGGGACGTGCTTCGCGCGGATTACCAGTCCATAGGTACGTGGCCCCAAGCCGGTCCTGACCCCATCTTCTATCTCTACCGACGGGTTGACTGATACGATCCAGAACACTCAATCATGCCTGTTCCGTTGCGCACGCGCAAGTCCTCCCGAGGAGTCTTGTCGATCCACTGCGGAAGTACGTCCCGGCCGGACATTCGCGGCGGATGATTGTAACCAGATGCAACTAGTTTTGCATCTGGTGCCACTATGTGCAATACTAGTTGCATGTGGAAGCGAACTTGGTGGGCCGAGAGAATCGAGCGCGCGTGGGAGAGCCGCTCCATTGTGTGGCTGTCTGGAGTACGGCGTGCCGGAAAAACGGTGCTGTGCCGCAGCCTCGACGATGTCGAGTATTTCGACTGTGAGCTGCCTAGCGTTAGGCGTAGGCTGGAAGATCCAGAGTCCTTCTTAGGCTCCGTCCAGGGAAAGCGCATCGTACTGGACGAAGTCCAGAGGCTGCGCAATCCGTCCGAAGTCTTGAAGATTGCCGCCGACCATTTTCCAACTACACGGGTTATCGCAACGGGATCCTCGACACTTCAAGCCTCCACCAAGTTTCGGGACACGCTGACAGGACGAAAGTCCGACATGTGGCTCACTCCAATGACTTGGGAGGACCTCAATGCCTTTGGGAACACGGACCTCGTCAGGCGGCTGCGACAGGGCGGACTTCCTGCGTTCTTCCTCGCGCCGAAAGTCCCGGTGCGCGATTTCGACGAGTGGCTCGATTCGTTTTGGGCCCGTGACATCCAGGAGCTCTTCCGATTGGAGCGACAATGGAGCTTTCGGCGATTCCTGGAGCTGCTGCTAGCACAATCCGGCGGCATGTTTGAGGCCACTCGATTTGCGACTCCGTGCGAGATTAGCAGAACCACGGTGGCGAACTACCTGAGCGTTCTGGAGAGTACCCGGGCGGCACACGTCGTGAGGCCGTTTTCTACCCATCGCGCAAGTGAAATCGTTTCGGCTCCCAAGGTTTACGGCTTCGATACCGGATTTGTCTGTCACTATCGCGGCTGGAAGGAGCTGCGATCAGAGGACCTAGGCGTCCTGTGGGAGCACTTCGTGTTGAATGAGATTCAGGCAAACTCACAGAGACAAACTGTCTTCTATTGGCGCGACAAGCGTGGACATGAGGTCGATTTCGTGCTGCCCGGGCCTGGGGAGCACGTGGTGGCCATTGAATGCAAATGGTCGGTAGATGGCTTCGATCCTGCCAATCTCAAGTCGTTTCGACTGAGGCATCCCGAGGGCGAGAATCTGCTTGTCTGCTCAAATATAGTCGAGCCCTACACGCGGAGCTATGGTGACATTGACGTCCGAGTGATGGGAATTAGGGAGATCGGCGGGGAGTAGAGTGCCTGAGCCGCTTTGGCGACGAAAGTTGTAGGGCCTAACTCGACCAATTCACGAGTAGATTACACTGGTCACGGTCTGCTGAACATGGTGCCACGGTTTCATCCTTGCAAACCATAGCGACCTTCATCGGTGCTAACCTTCCCAGCGCTAAAGCGCGGGGCTACTGAAAAGAACCCTGCTGCGCAGGCTGAGATTGTAGGCCGCTTCAGCGGCGTTGTTTTGAGTAGCCTCGGCGTTTACGCCGTGGAAATCCTACGCAACAATGAGATCGCCATTTAAAGTACATTATCGACTCGTCCATAAATAAGTCGGGCTTTGGCGGCATCTACATGCACTACAAGCCGCATTACCTTCGGAAGAATGGTCGCCACGGGCGGAGTTAGGTAGAGGTGCAGCGCCTCACCTAGGTTCTTGAGCGCCTCGCTCTCGGTCTCTCCCTGGCTGGCAACGTCAATTTCCCGGCACTGTGCCACGTACCATTCTCCCTCCCGCCATACGCTCGCCGTAAAGTCGTGCTCCATGACAACGCCTCCTTCATGTACACGGTTATTATTATACTGCGTCTGGTATGCGCCGACTCACTCGAGAAGCGGTCAGTGAATCACCGCAGCAAACTCCGGCTTCGTGGCAAGAAGAATCTCCTTTATTGCCGTCTTATCACCCTCCGAGAGGTGAGCAAACTCCTTGCCCTTCTCCTTGCCCTCCACCACTTCCCAGATGCGTCGATAGGCGATCGACTTCGCCTCGGACGGAAGCTGATCGAACCCCGGCGAGTAGATCGTGTAGCTGCACGGGTGCTTCATCAGCCTCCTGCTAAGGTCGAGGTCCCGCAGCGAACGGCCGCGTGAATCGCGAATTCCGCCGGCGCTGAAGTCTGAGGCGAACCCGCTGAAGCCCGTCACCTTGTCAGTAAGCGCTGCTTCTCCTGAGAAGAGCATCGCCCGCACGAGGGGCTCGACCACGCTTGCGATTCGACTCTGGGTGCTCTCTGAACGGAAGCCATTGGGCCGCTTGAGCTCGACGTTTAGGCGAGCCTCATAGTCGAGCGCGCGCCGCGTCTCGTAGCCGGCCTTGATGATGAGATTCTCAAGGTTCGTCTGATGCTCCGCCACCATAAGGGCCACGATGTCGCTGTACCTGCCCAGGTACCGGGAGGTGTTGATGAGCTTCGAAAGGTCCGCGAGGTTCGGCGAGCCCTGCAGGTCCTCGGGCTCCGGGGCCTCGGCGCCGCGCGCCACAGAGTTGCCCATGTGCCGCTGCAGGCCATGGGTGCCCGTCACATACCAGCCTCCCCACCGCTCGCGCATGGGGCTGCGGTCCGTGGTGATGAACGATCCTGCTCGAAAGTCCGGCTGGCCGTCCGGCCTGGGATAAACAGACCGGACAATATGTCCCGGTATACCCTGGGTCATGCTGGATGCGTGGCACTGCAAGCACTCGTGGTTCTGCCGGTAGAGGCGCGGCTTTGACGTGCGGTCTTGGCTGAGAACATAGAAGACCGCTCCAAGCTTTGGGTCAGTGGTCGCTATCTCCAGTACCGAACCTCCCAAGACGTAGCCCACATAGGCGCCGGGACCGAAGTAGATCGCCCGTGGGTTCTGGGGCGAGATGAGATCGCGCTGGAAGCTCGTCTTGCTGAAGACCAGCATCTGCGAGGAGATGGGTATTTTGAATGCCTTCAGGAGCGCGGGAAGGTAGCCGAACTTCTCATCGTGAGCGAGCTTCAGCTTGCCGCTTGCGATATTACGGTTGATGTCCGCCGCAGCGTCCGTGGGCGTGCTCGCCGAATATCGAATAGGCTCGTCTTCGATGGGATCGTCTGGTCGGCCGCCGAACGAAGCTGCACCGAGCGCCAGCGCGGATAGGCACGCCGCAGCGCCGACAGCCACTCTTCTCGATCTGCTCATAGGGCCACTCCTTTGTGGTGCGCGTGAAGGTCGCTAGTCCCTCACCTAACTATACGATTTTGGGAGCGCCGTGGTTGTGCAAGTGTCGCGCCCGCGAGTGAAATCAGTTCCAGCGACCGGCGCATTGAGCGCAATGTCGGCGCGCAGTTCGCTGTGGTCGTACTGCTTCGGGGCGGGCAGCTTCAACTGCCGGTCACGCCCCCAGCATTGGAGGCCGAGAGCCCCGGAGCGCGGGCGTCCCGCCCGCCACGTGTCACCT
>VFKD01000382.1 GCA_009885735.1 bacterium | reverse complement strand
GCGATGTCCGTCGGCTTGGCGTCCCGAATTCGCCGGTTAAGCTCGCCGTCACCGCGTTCGTATTCGGACTTGCCGGTCGCCAGCAGGTCGGTGTAAGCCGTCACCGCCGCCTGCGCAGCCGTCGTGGGGTCGAACGCGACGATGTACTTAACGCTTGGCAGCTCTTCCCAAACATCAAGGAGCTTTTCGAGCTGCTCCGGATTGGACGTGAAAACCACAACCGGCGCCGCATCTCTAAATTGGTCCCCAACCTGTTGCGATGTCAGCGCCGAATGGAGTGCCACGGTAATCGCGCCCACCGACAAGATCGCGAAGTCCGCCTCGATCCACTCCTGCCGGTTCTCAGAGAGGATGCCGACGCGGTCGCCGGGCCGAACGCCGAGCTTGATGAGAGCCGTCGCAAGATAACGGACACGTTGCTCCATCTCGTGCCACGAGATCTCACAGTACTTACCGTCGCGCTTCACCATCAGGGCGGGGGATCCTGGGATCCGCACCGCCTCCGCGTAGAACCTAGACACCAGCGTGTGGGTATTCAAAAGAGGGTTTCTCACCACGGATAGGCCTCCAACTCAATCACCGAGCGGGCTAACTGTCGTCGCAGGGTTACGGTATCGACGAGCGGCGGTTTGAGTATGCGCCTAAGAACAGCCGCATGCGTGCGGCGGGTATCGCCGTCGCTGATGGCCGAGATCACATAGCGCGACCATTGCTCGACCTGCGCACAGGCATCCGCTCCATACACCTGTATGGCCGACAGCGCGAGACCGGACCGAGGCGACCCAGAAGCGGCAAGTTTTCGCGCCCGAAGCCAGCCGCTTTCCAGCGCAAACAGCACAGCAGACATGTCGGCAATGGCGGCTGCAACCTCTTGCAGGTCGGCAATCTTCACTCCCAGCGTTTCCCACGCCTGGCCGGCTGCATAGAGAGTTGCATTTCGAATTTGCCGGATCCACTCGCCGACCTCATCCAGTGGGTCCGCGCTGAGGTCGGACGATCTCGGTGCGAGACTGAGGACCGCCTCTTTCAACTTGGCGGCGGCTTGCGGCAGCGCCAATCTGCCCTTCTGAGCCCGCCGCAGCACCTGGTCCAGTAGGGTGAGGCGATTGATCTCATTGGTGCCTTCGAAGATGCGGTTAATGCGCGCGTCGCGATACGCGCGCGCCATCGGAAACTCTTCGGAATAACCGTTACCGCCGTGGATCTGCAGCCCTTCGTCGGCAACATAGTCCAGCACTTCGGAACCATAGAACTTCAGGATGGCGCACTCGATGGCGTACTCTTCCGTGACCGCACGCAACTCGTCCGCCGAGCCCTCGGCCGAGGCGTCCACGCCTGCAAACAGGACGTCCCAGTATCCTGCGGTGCGGTACAACATGCTCTCCAGCGTGAACATTCGGACAGCCATCTCCGCGAGCTTGTGCTGGATTAGTCCGTATGAGGATATTCTGGAGCCGAATTGAACGCGCTGGTTCGCGTACTTCGCGGAATGGCGCAAAAGCTCTCTGCTGGTTCCTAGCGCACCCGCGCCGAGGCCAAACCGGCCGATGTTGAGGATGTAGAGCGCAACGCGGTAGCCCTTGCCGACCTCTCCAATCACGCTGTCTACGGGAATCTGCACGTCTTCTAGGATGACGCGGCAGGTTGAGGATCCGCGAATGCCGAGCTTGTGCTCTTCTCTGCCGATTGAGAGCCCTGGTGTGTTGCGCTCGACCAGAAACGCCGTGAACTGTTCGCCGTCCGCCTTTGCAAAAACCGTGAAGAGGTCTGCGAACGCGGCGTTCGATATCCACATCTTCGTGCCGTTGAGCACGTAGCGCCTTCCGTCCGGAGTCAGTGTGGCTCGCGTCTTTGCCGACAGCGCATCGGAACCGGATTCCGCCTCGCTCAATGCAAACGCGCCGATTGTTTCGCCCGAGGCGAGCCTGGGAAGGTACTTCCGCTTCTGCTCCTCGGTGCCGAAGTAGAGTATGGGAAGGGTGCCAATCTGGGTGTGGGCGCCAACCGTAACCGCAAACGATGAAGCCAGTGCGATCATCTCGGACTGCAGCGTCAGGGTTGACTTTGGCAGATCCAGGCCGCCGAAGACCTCGGGAATGCCGCCTGCCAGCAGTCCCAATTCGCCCGCAGAGCGCATGAGACGCGCGTTCAGGCCCTCTTCATGCGCCTCCAATCGGTCCGTGACCGGAAGCACCTCTTTGCGGATAAACTCCTCGGTGGTCCTCGCCATGAGTCGGGCTTCCGCCGACAACTCCTCCGGAATGAGCACCCCGTCCAGCTCAGCCTCCTCGATGAGAAACGCGCCACCGGGAGGCGCCTTTATCTGCGCCATGTGAACCTCTCGCCCGTCTATTCTCGCGTCTTGTTCGGATCACCTCCGACCAGGTAACACCATTCTCGGTACGCGAGCGGTGAAATCTCGCCTCCTCTGCGCCGAACCGCCGAAACCCTATTACGCGGGGACTTGGGGTCCGCGAGCGAATGACGAACTGCTCAAGACGCTGGGCCACCGTTGGTGGAATCCAGAGGTCGAGCCCGATCTATTCATGACGTCGCCGACGCACCGCCGTCATTCCTGGGAAAGCAGGAATCCAGAAGGTAGAAACTGGATTCCCGCTAAGGACATGCGGGAATGACGGTTTGGCAGACTGTGACCATTTCACGTGCAACGTGAATAATGCGGGCTAGCAGCTTGTTTGGGTCGAGTTGGACAGCCCGCGCTGGCTTCAGCTCTCGTCCAACGAGAGGGGCCCGCGTTTCAGGATCATGGCCGTATGGACGGCGACTGCGCGGAGCCCTTCTTCGTCGCCGACCCAGGCGTTCCAGCCGAGGTGGGTTGCGCCGATCTGCAGCTCGTAGCAATGGTGACGGTCGGTGGCGCCCTCGAGCGCTCGCGGTTCGACAGTGAACAACGGGTCTGTGACGACTCGGTGAAAGACGTTGGCGGCGGCGATTCCGGGATGATACGCCCCCCAGAATGTACACCAGGCAGCGTCGAAGAGGAAGTCGCCCCTGGTTGAACACTTCCATGAGAACACGGCGTTCACGCGGGACGCATCGTCGCTGATCAGAACGTTTGAGTGGAGGAGGTCGCCATGCACGAGGTCGCTGCGTTCAGGACACGACGCGGCGAGTTGACGGATGCGTGATTCGCAGGCTCGGAACAGCGAATCTAGTTTCGGGTCGGCGGCGAGTTTCGCGCGCCAGCCGCTGACGTGTCGGCGGGGGTCGTCGACTAGCCCGTCAATCAGCCAGTCCCTCCACCTTGATGGTGTCGCTGGGGGTGGCGATGACTTGAGGGCAGCCAGGAGCCGTACGATGGTCGGGCCGACGGCGTCTGCCTCGTCCGTCGTTACCGTTTCGAGGAACCGACCGTGGTGGCGAACCGAGATCGCGTACGCTTTCTCGAAGGCGTCGCCGATCTCGAGTACCTCAGGCACTGGCAGGTCTGGTGCATTGTACGCCATCGCCTCGCGGTCCATCTCGAACCCCTCGCGGAGCTGCCCGACACGCAGCACGAGTCCGCGGTCATCGACGCTATACCCGTAGGCAGCCGACCAGAAGCCGCCATGGAGCAACTCGAGGCCTTCGATGGTCCGGTCGTGGTGGTCAGTCAGGAACCGCCCAACCTCTTCCAAGCTCGGCCCGTTCGTCATGATGGCTGCGTCCTGTTCCGTAGGATTCTCCCACGTCCGGCTTCAGGCGAGCGTCGCTCGCGGTCAGGCGAGTAGTATTACATAGTTTGAGGATTGGCCTACCTCTATCCTCCGGGCCTACCTGCAGTTGCCAGGCCCGCCTACACACGCATCATGCAGCGCGCCTGCAACGGACAGCAGCCGATCTCGCTGCTCAAGGTTTCGCAGCGGCACTGCCGGAAGCGACGAAACTCCCTTGGCCGCGCCCCAGATAGCGCCGGCCATTGCTCCAATAGTATCGACATCGCCCCGGCACGCCACTACGAACTCATGCATCTCGTCGAAGCTCTTGGGCAGGAACCTTAAGGCGATGTAGAGTGCGGTAACGCAGGATTCCGCCGCTGCGATACCGTGTCCGAGGCGTTTACTGACCTCCTGCGGCACAGGAGTCTGGTCAGGGCCGAGCCAATCTCGCATGGCATCAAGGCGCTCGATGAAGGGGGCCATCTCGCAGTGCGCAACTGCAGCCTCAAGTATTGTCAACGCACTTTTCCCAGCCACCGCGTCGGCAGTGGCGGCGGCAATCATGACTGCCCCCTCAATTCCCAAGGAGTGCGAGTGCGTTACACGCGCGGACTCGCGCG
>VFKD01000143.1 GCA_009885735.1 bacterium | reverse complement strand
TCCCGGTATGCTATAATCCTGGACCCCCTGGGAGGTGCGCGATGGCGACCCTGATGCTTCTTGCCGCACTCATAGGCCTTGGCGCGCCAAAGACGCTCCGCTACTCGCATGTTGTGGGCGCTGTCACCCGCTACTCGGTTACCGAGGATTCCTCAAGCACGCAGCAGGCAGGCACAAGCCCCGCAGTAACGGTGAGCACGCAAGCGAGCCGAATGACCCTGGAACGACGGGCTCTCTCCACATCGGCAAAGTCTTCGACACTCGAGGAGACAGTCGTCGAGGGTACTCGCGAATCGAAGGGCCAGGGAGGCCCCGTCACTTCGGTCATCCAGCCTGTGACGCGAGTAATGACGCTCACTCACACAGGCAAGGTGCTGAAGCTCGAACGCAAGGCACCGCCCGGAATCGCCGCGGGAGGGCGACAGTTTCTCGATAATCTCAGTTTCGAGCTTCCGGCCGCGCCTGTTGAGCCTGGGGCCGCGTGGACGCTCTCCTCGCAATGCGTGGGGCTGGACGACAAGCTCATGCTCGTGAAGTACACATCGAAATACTTGGCGAATACGAAAGTCGGCGGACTCGCCTGCGCAAAGATCAACGTGAAGTTCTCGGCACCGATAGTTGCCAAACCTAAGACTGGTCCTGCGGTCAAGGGGACAGTTAGCGGGGAGTTTACCTACTTCTTTAGTCCGGCCAAAGGCATGGACGTCTCTACAGCGGGCAGCGTCGCGTTGGAGATCAATTCCGAAGCAACCGTGAACGGCAAGCAAGTGCCGCTCAAGACAGTACAAACCACCAAGGTAGTTCAAACACTCAAGCAATAGGAGGCCTGCGTGGTATCTCGCGCGACCAGACTCGACAAGATTCCGCCGTATCTCTTCGGCGAGATAGCCGCAAAGAAGGCAAAAGCAGTAGCAGAAGGCCGAGACCTCATCGACTTCGGCATTGGCGACCCAGACCAGCCCACCCCCCAGCCGATTGTTGAGGCACTCTACCGGGCTGCCTGCGAGCCGGACACGCATCGCTACGACGAATCTCCGGCGGGCGACCCGAAGTTCTTGGGGCCGGTCTGCTCTTGGTTCGAGCGCGAATTCGGGGTGGCTATCGACCAGAAAACCGAGGCGATGCAGCTCATCGGGTCGAAGGAGGGCCTCGCGCATCTCGCCTGGGCCTACATCGACCCAGGCGACATCTCGCTGGTACCGGACCCGGCGTATACGGTCTATCGGGTCAACACCCAGATGGCAGGCGGCGACGTGGCGATCATGCCGCTGCTCGAGGAGAGAGGCTTTCTGCCAGATCTCACCGCAATTCCCAGCGAGACTGCTCGCAAGGCGAAGCTGCTCTGGCTGAACTACCCTAACAATCCCACTGGAGCGGTTGCCACTCTCGATTTCTACCGCGAGACGGTGGAGTTCTGCAAGCAGTATGACCTGCTGCTCATCAACGACGCTGCCTATTCGATGGTTGCGTTCGATGGCCACAGGCCGCCGTCGGTCCTCCAGGTGGAGGGCGGCAAGGACGTGGCGATCGAGCTGCATTCGTTTAGCAAAATGTTCAACATGACGGGCTGGCGAGTGGCGATGGCATTCGGAAATCCGGATGCGGTAGCGACGCTCAACAAGCTAAAGTCGAACCTGGACAGCAAGCAGTTCGCGGCAGTTGCTCGAGCCGCCGCCTATGCCGTGGAGCATGTGGACAACAAGGCGTCCTTGGACCTGATACGCATGCGTCGGGACATTCTAGTGGACGGCTTGAACGGACTCGGCTGGAATGTCACGAAGCCGAAGGCGACCTTCTATGTCTGGGTTCGAATCCCCACAGGCGAGGGCAGCATGGCGTTCGCAGGACGGCTTCTCGAGGAGGCTGGGGTGCTCGTAATCCCCGGCGTTGGGTATGGACAATACGGCGAGGGCTACATTCGCATGTCCCTCACCGTGATGGGAGACAGGGCAGGGGAGCGTGTGACGGAGGCGGTGCAGAGGCTGTCTGAGATGCAGATCGCATAAATGCCCTTGTACGCGCCACGCCTTTGCAAAATGGGTCCAACGCGACGAGATTCCGGAGCGCCCGTCGGCAGTTCATGCCGACGGGCGCTTGCATTTTAGCGCAGGGCTTGCCCGCCGCGAAACAGAACTGACAGCAGTTACGCTGCCTGCCGCGACAAACGTAATACAGATTTGGCTTAGGAGACCGGATGTCCAAAAAGAACATGCAATCGGTGGACACTGCCGAGAGGGCAATCATTGTGTGCGTCGAAGCGGATCAGTCCATCGAGCCCTACGCGATGGAGGAACTCGTTTCGCTCACCACCACGGCGGGAGCCGAGGTGGTGGCGGACCTGCACCAGCACCGCAGGGAGCCCGACCCGGCCTACTATGTGGGCAAGGGCAAGGCCGAGGAGTTGGCTGCGGCAGTGGCCGACACGTCGGCGGACATGATCGTGGTGGACTGCGAGCTCTCGCCCACTCAGCAGCGCAACCTGCAAGAGACGGCGAAGGTTCGAGTCATCGACCGCACGCAGCTCATCCTGGATATCTTCGGGCAGCGAGCCCACACGAGGGAAGGCAAGCTGCAAGTCGAGCTCGCGCAGCTCACTTACCTTCTTCCGAGGCTCATGAACCTCTACACGCAGTTCGAGCGACAACAGGGTGGCATCGGGGTCCGTGGAGGCGCGGGCGAGACCAAGCTTGAGACGGACCGCCGCAAGGTTCGAGAGCGCATCGGCGACCTGGAGGAGGAGCTGGCAGAGGTTCGGAGCCAGCGCCACCAGCAGCGCAAGCTGCGGCGCAGGCTGCCGTTTCCCACGGCCTCGCTCGTGGGATATACGTCCGCCGGAAAGTCGACTCTGCTCAATACGCTTGCAGGCGCCGATGTCTTTGTCGATCCAAAGCTCTTCGCCACCCTGGATCCCACCACGCGCCGAGTGGTGCTGCCGGACGGCTGGGCGGTGCTCGTTACGGACACGGTCGGCTTCATTCGCAACCTGCCGCACGACCTTGTGGCCGCTTTCCGCGCCACGCTGGAAGAGGTAGCCGAGACCGACTTCCTGATCCATGTGGTGGACGCTTCGCACCCGCAGTTTGCCCTGCAGAAGGAGGCGGTTGAGGACGTGTTGGATGAACTTGGCGCGGGCGGAAAGCCCACGCTGACGGTCTACAACAAATCGGACCTGGTGACGGACCAGCCTGCACTGCGGGAACTGGTCGCCTCCACGCCAAACTCGTGTTACATATCCGCGAGCAAGGCACAGGGAATGTCGTACTTCATGGATCGCGTGGTGGAGACGGTGCGCTCGCTCCTGGTGCATATGGTGTTGGAGATCCCGTACAGCCGCAGCGAGATGGTGGCGAAGTGCTACGAGTTTGGCAGGGTGATGAGCGCGGACTATCGCGCGGAGCACATTCTGGTGGAGGCTGAGGTCACTCGAGACCTGGCGGGTCGGCTGGCGGAGTTTAGGGCGAATCAGTAGGCAGTGGGCAGGACGCGCTATGAAGGTATGGCGTGGCACGGGCGTCCCGCCCGTGGACGATCATGCCCGAGACGCGCATGCCACACCTGCCCCCATGGAGCGCGGGCGTCCCGCCCGCCACGGCTGCACCAGTGCGGCGACGGTACGGTTCTCCGACACCGATCCTACCTTTCCGCCCGAGACGGGCGCGCTCCGAAGGCGCCCGCAGCACGAGGCCCTGCGATTCAAACCGCCAGCACAAATAGCTGCGGCAC
>VFKD01000005.1 GCA_009885735.1 bacterium | reverse complement strand
CGCTCGCGCTCGTCATGCGTCAGATCCGCGTTGAGCAAGGCAGGCTGATCCGCGAACCGATACCAGTAATAGGTTACGACACTTGCATCTCCAAGGCGCGCCTTGAACGGCCCAGCAGCAGGCCCCGGCTTCTTCCAAGTGCTGTTAGGATTGTCTGGCGTCGTATAGGCGTCCTCGGGGTTCTCCGAGGGCCGCAGCCATTTCAACTGCTGCAGTCCCGTGTCTGTTGGTACCAGGCTCGGTGAGATCGGAACCCACTTCGCCTCCTTCTCGTTGCTGGCGTTCTCCAAACGGAAGTATTCAGGAAGCGTAACGAGTTGGCCGTCCCTCGTCGCGGTCTTGGTGGCATTCGCGTAGTCCCACCGATATCCGAATGTGCTAGCTGTTATTACAGTGGGAGTCGCGAAGTTATTCCAAGCGATGGGAACTTTGCGTTCCTTGCCATTCGGAGCGGGAGTGCGGATCTCCCAGGTTGACCGCGCGCGGCCAGGAAAGGTGCGAACGTGCGCGCCAGCGGACCTGAGGGCTCCATTGCTGGGTGCTCCCCCCGCGAACCATGCTGCCACAGAGTCCCAGATCGCCGACTTGTTGTATGCCGTGTCTTGGTGCAGAAGAGTCGAACTGCCATCAGAGCTGCGAGGGAAGGAGGTGGGAGCGATCCTGGCGTAGGACTCTCCTTTAGAATCTATCGCCACTCGGCAAGGAATGTACTGCGTCTCCATCTGAACCTGTCGGTTCGGGTCTACGGGGCGGCTGTCTAGAAGCTGCCCGGCAAGGCGCGGATTCTTTGCGCTCGCCTGCGACCAGAAGTTGGGCAGGAAGAAGGCGACGGGACCCTTGAAGTTGCGTGTGTTTAGGAAGAGCGTCCAGCAGTTGTTGCCGGTCGGGACGGTCTTGCCGTTCGTGGTGGACTTGGGTTCGGTGAGCGGCAGCGTCAAGTATCCGTAGCCGAAGAGATCTCCGCAAGCCCCCTGCTTGACGTTCAAGCCGTCGATTGGAAAGAGCAGCCACGGGCTCAATTGCGCGACACCGTAGAGTCCGCGCGGTTCGTCCCAGGTTCCCCAGCCGTGAGCCGGTCCGTTGGCGATGTCCGAGAAATTTGGGGCCACGCCACCCATGATGAACTTCGGCGTCTCGGTGGGAAATCGCGTGTCTCTCCACCAGCCGAGTCCACCTTCCACATCGGAGTACATGTCCTTAGGGGCAGCGATGTCATATTGGGCGAACATCCACGTGCTCGGCAGCCCTGTCTGGAATTGGTGACCTGGATAGTGTTGGAGCAGGGGCCATGCGGCCACGTACATCGAGAAGCCGGCGTTGAACGACTTTTCGACCTTCTGCTCAATGGGAAGGATCAGATATCCCGCCAGATACTCCTCTTGGGCATTGCCGGGATGCGCAGCAGCGATCAAGATTGATAACCATATCCCAAATTGAAGGGTCAACATCCTTAGCGGCTGCCCGAGTTGTGTCATTGGTTGCTGGCTGCTCCTTAGTCAGGTGATGCGCACGGCTTCTCACTACACACGATACCCCGAGCGGCGCAATCCTTCAAACAGTGTCGAGACGATTCAGTGCTTGATAGACGCTCGAAGCAATCTGGCGATCCGAGGGCGTTCCTGTTCAATGAGTTTTAGGTCTAGACTGATGCCAACCGCATTGCCAATTGCCATGCAGAAGTCGGCGAGTGGCTGACTCCAGGGACCTGAAACCACCGATATCGGTGTCTCTCCCCGCTGGTTCTTGGCAACGGGTGAGGCCCCCTTCGCCAGTAGCAGTTGGACAACCTCCCCGCGACCCAGGAAGGCGGCAGTGTGCAGTGGGGTGTTGCCATCGTCGTTGGACGCATTCGGATTCGCACCATTCGCGAGGAGGTTCTTCACAAGGTCCCTTTCGCCCCGAAGCACGGAGTCGATAAGCAGGCTGCTTGCTCCCTTTGCATCTGTCGCAGCATGAAAGATGAAGTCGTTACTGAATAGGCCGTCCGGGTTCTGTATCTGCAGCAAGTGCATGCCCACAGGCGGCTGCTTTGCCGGTGTTACCGTGACTATGTCTCCCTGCACAATGACGGTGCCATCTACCCGCCTCCCGTCCACAATCAGCCGCGCCCCGTGCTGGATGTGTCGGCCGCTGAACTTCACCGTGCCTAGGCCGGGATAGAGAATCGGAAACACCTGGGATCCTCTCTGGTTCTGGATGGGTCCCACGGTCCAGAGTGCCGGCTGCGGGTGGTCGTAGTCTACATTCGGACCAAGTCGCGCCGTGAACGTGCCTACGAATCGGCCCGCAGAAGCAAGCGCTGCCAAGTCCAATCTGTTGTAGGACTTGAGTCTGTCATTTGAAGTGACGTATGCTCCGTCCTTCGTTTGAATGTCAAACCTCAGTATTGCAGGCGTGGCTTTGCGCGCATTAAGGAACACTCCCTCGGCCTGTAGCAAGATAGCTCCTTCCCTGGCCGCCACTTCGAGGGCACTCAAGAGGTCACCGGTAAGCGTGGCGTTCGCCGTTTCCTTGTTTAGGGTCACTTGGCGGGCAAAGGCGCCGGAAAAGCCCGTGCTCCCTTCGAGCACCATGTTCCAAACAGGATCAAACCGCGGTCTGCCGCCCCACGAGAACTGCCAGACGTTTCGTTCCGGGACTCCGCGTTCAGTGATGTCCCGGTAGAAGTCGAAGTCGATGATGTTCAGACGTCCCTGCGGCAGGATTAGTGGTCGATCGTAGGCGCCTCTCCAGGTGGGTGCGTCCATTCCAGTACCAGGAGTGTTCGTGCTCACCAAGAAGGGCATCCGGTGGCAGTCGCCGCACACGTTGGGCTTCGTCTTCGATGGGTCGTTGTCTCCCTCAATGTGGAACAGTTTGAATCCTGTCTCCGCATCTTTCGATACGACGTTGGTGTAGGATCGCCGCTGAGCTGGGGGGTAGGGCACGCTCAGCAGGAACTTCGCCATGTCCTCGCGCTGAGACTTGGCTAGCTTGCCGGGTTTCCCCTCATCGTTGATGGTTCTGTCTCCCACCGTGCTCATGGTCGAGGCGAGCCCGGCGTCCACCAGATTCAGAGGGCTGCTCAGCGGGTCGTCCAGGCTGCTGTTGGGTGGAACCGCACTGTTGACATGTGCGGAGTTGATGCCGCCGTAGGGGTCGCCTGGGTTGCCGTCCCAGTGAAACGGGGCTGTATCGCGAAGGCCCCGAATCGGCATCGTCGATCGGGGCATAATCTGATTGCCCCCCGTAACAACAGGCGTGTTCATCACCCAGAGGAGCTGGTCCGTGTGACCGTCTGGATGGCAGCTCAGGCACGAGAACGTGCCCGTGGTGGATGCGCTTGCCGTGCTGAATGCAATCCGCCCGCGCTTGACCGCGGCATGCGTGGGATCCTCGAGGATTACGGCGGCGTCAACCCTGGGCCTTGCCGGATCAGACAGATTGACGAGGGAGATGGTGTTGGCGCCTGCATTAAGTACCCAGGCTCGCGACAGCTTGCCACCCTTCGTAGGCTCAAGTGCGATTCCCTCCGGCACGGCGCCCACATCTACTCGCCCCAGCACTGTGCCGCTCGCGGCATCTACGGTGATGAGCTTGTCTGAACCGGCTGCGGACACGACCAGAGTGGCATCGTCTGCGCTGATCTGAATGGCGAACGGGGTTGCCAGCGCTGTCCCTGGCTTAGGCTGAGCCGGTGGCAGCGGCTCCAGATCGATAAACTTCGGCGGGGCAGGGGAGTCTCCGAAAAAGCCAACGCTAGTGATTCGGTTCAAGAAGGGACGATTCTCCAACTCCTTTAGGCCGTGTTTCTTGCTTCCGGCGCGCCCGTTCTCGTCGTTGCGCGCATCGGTCTGGGCGATGAACACCTTGCCCTTGGAATCCACAGCGACACCATAGAGCAGCGTACCGAGCGTGTCGACGGACCGGACCAGCATATCCGTCTTAGTGTCGAACACAAAGAGATCCCGATCGGGGACTTTCGGGTTCTTGACGATATCCAAGACGTGGCCAAGCGAAAGGACGTTGTTGTTGAAGATAGAGTGCTTCCACGCATCGAACGTTACCAGCTTGCCGTCGAACGGCTCCCGGCCTCCCGAGAGCTGCGTCTGGTTGCCGGATTCGAATGGCAGGACATAGAGCCGGTCTCCCCGGACAATTATTGCTCGCGGATCCTGCGCGGGAATGTCCAGTCGCTTTTCCACCTGGCGGGAACGCACGTTGACTACAGCGATCTGGTTCTCCGAGGAGAGCGCGACATAGGCCTTGTCGTTGCTCGCGAAGGCGACGCCTACCGGTTCGTCAAACCGCGTGGCCCGTGTATCAGGGTCGATGTCCTGCACCGTAGCGATGACCTGTAAATACGTCGGGCTCTTGGAATCCGAATCGATCACGCTCGCTGAATCCGACACGTGATTTGTGATCCATACCTCTTTACCGTCCGGTCTAACAGCGACCCCTACCGGATTGATCCCAACGTTGATACGTTTGATGACAACCCGCCTGCGGGCGTCTATAACATCGACCGTGTCGGCAGGCGTGTTCACCACGAAGACCCTGCCGCCGCTCACAGCAATCGGGGAGGCATGTGGGCTCATGAACATAGGATGGCCGGTTGCGTTCGGTGGTCGCGGGTCCTTTCGCGGGACACTTTCCACGCTGAACATAGCCGAGGCCGTTAGCGCAAGCGTTGCTAAGGCCATCGCAGAAGGGACAGAGCGATTCAATGCCATTCTCCTCTCGGACAAGGGGCGCACGTCAGGTCTGGCAGGTTCTGACTTGCCACTCAAGCACCAGATTAGCACGAACACATCAAAAAGTCCTCAAAGAGGAAAGGGGCGCGAAACGTTGTCATCCAGGGACGCCTGCCACACCATCTGCGAGAAGCGGTTCGTACCGCAGCGCCTCGGAGGGCACGAGGAGTGATGCGCCGCGAACGAGCAGGGGCGCGACGACGAAGACATGTAACGTCCCCAAGATGGCGCATTACACGCCACATAAACACTTGTGGACTATTCGGGTGTCCGGTGGCACGACGAGCCGGTTCGTCGTCCGCCTCCACCCGGATCCGACCCACGGGCGCGAGACCGCATCAAGGAAGGCACCTTCGGCGGCCTCGCGAGGGTTCTAGTCCACAGTGATCAGCGCGACCCTCTTCACGACCATCGTGCCCCGCTTGCCTATCCAACGCACGCGCACCACGTCTCCGGCCATGATGGCCTGTGTGGCTTTCTGAAATGCGGCTACGTTTGGCGTGGGCGTGCTGTTGATCTGGAGAATCAGGTCGCCTTTCGTGAACTCAGACTCCGATGCCGATGCTGCGTCTGCTATAGACTTTATCAGCACGCCTTCGGACATCTCGGTGAGGTTCACTTTGCTGGCAGCATCAGCGGTGATGGCAACAACCTCGATTCCAAGGCCGGCTGCAGTCTTTGGCGCTTCCTTGATAGCAGGAGAGAGGTCCGGCATTTCTCCGAGGGTAACTGCAGCCACCTTTGTCACACCGTTTCGGACGAATGCAACTTTAACTTGAGTGCCAGGTGCGATGCGGCTAACCGTGGTTCTTAGGTCCGTCTCGTTCTTGACCGCCTTCTCGTTGACGGATATGATCACATCCTCTACCTGCAGTCCCGCCTTGCCGGCGGGCGACGCCGGGTCCGGCTCCTGCCGTACGAGCGCGCCGTAGGAGACCTTGTAGGTGGCTGCCAGTCGTGGACCCACGGTATCCGGATCAATACCTAGGTAGCCGTAGCTGACCTTACCCTTTGACTTTAGCTGTTCGATGACAAACTTTGCCGAGTTGATGGGTATCGCAAAGCCGATGCCCACGCTGCCTCCGGTCTCGCTCTCGATAGCGGTGTTGATGGCCACGACCTCACCCTCGATGTTGACCAGCGGACCACCGGAGTTGCCTGGGTTGATTGCGGCGTCGGTCTGTATCATGTTGGGATAGAGCCTGCCTTGGCCGCCCCTCTCGCTAATGAGCTGCTTGCGCGCGAGCGAGCTGATGACTCCCACGGAGAATGAGCCCTCATAGCGGTAAGGACTGCCGATAGCGATCGCCCACTGACCGATCTTCACCTTGTCGGAGTCGCCCAGCTTTGCTGACGGGAATGTAGCGCCCTCTACCTTGACGAGTGCAAGGTCGCTGCGGAAGTCGCGCCGCACTGTTCCCTGGAACTCGCGTCCGTCGATGAGCTTCACGGTAACTCGGTCCGCGCCTCCCACCACGTGATCGTTGGTCAGAATCCAGCCGTCGCTCGAAATAATTACTCCTGAGCCTGTGCCCTGCGACCGGAAGCTTCTTGGGCCCGAAGGACGACCAAATGGCAGATCGGGAATGACGCCGTCGTCCTCCTTGCGGTTTGATCCAATGCGCGTAGTCTTCTGCGCGGTAATCGTCACTACCGCAGGCTCAACCTCTTCCGCGATAGAGACAAACGCCTCTTGCAGGGAGAAAAGCGTGGCACGCGCCTGCTTGTTTGCTTGGGCGAATCCGATCTGCGGCATCCACAGCACCGCGATTGCACTTACAGCGAACAACCACTTGCGATTTACGGTCCTAGAGGCAATCATGCTGTGTCTCCCAAGTTTTGGCCGATGAAGTACGACCGTACTGTTATTGTCTTGACCATGTAGACGAGGCTTACGGCTTGCCGGTCACACCGAGTTGTATCAGGACGTCTGCTTCGGCTACGCTGTACCTCCGCGCCACTTCTCGCCAGTTGAGCCCGTTTCCGTAGAGACCAACCACTTGTGTCATACTGTTTCCACGTTGGGTGCATACCTTTAACGCTGTGGCAATTGCCTCCATGCAAAGGCCGCGGTTGCGGAGTGTGTAGAGATTGGATTCCGCAACCCCAAACTTTCGGCTAAGCTGCGTAACCCAGAACCTCTCACGAACAGTGTCGATGGCTCCGGCCACCGCAAGCAGTCCTTTCGGGTCCGCGTGGCCCACAACCCTAATGTCCACGCCGGGGTTCACAAGGTCCACCACCGCCTCACCAAGCGGCAGATTCACGGCCCGAAACGGCCTATCATCATGGCTGGGAACTCTATTGTTCTTGGTCTCGCAGATTGTGATGGTGGACAGTCCATCCGTATAGCGCAGGCATGCGGTGAGCGAGTTGTTGATGGTGACTAGTGTGCAGAGGTCAAAGACGTAGCCGGCCGGCATGGAGAGAGGCGCTGCAACCGGAAATCCGGCGGCCAGCCTGACCTTTCCGATGTCCCTCACCACGTCGAACCGGCTAATGTTGATTCGCTTCGAGACCTTCCGGGTGTCGAGCGCGATCTCACTCGAGCTAATTGAGCGTGGATATTGAACCGCGAGGAAGATCATCAGGCAGAGTGTATTTCCTCGTGAGTCGCTCTCTTGGTACCAGAGGTCTACTCCAGTTGCCTGGTCTACCCATATGACTCGCTTTCGGCTCATTGGGTGCCGTGGAAGAAAGGTGACGCGAAAGCACTTTCGTCCCGCGCAGGTCTCCTCGCCGTCATACGACACACGGTAATTTGCAAGAATCAACCTCAGCCTGCGGTCAACAGCCTGACTGCCTCGTGCCCTGGGCATGGAACGCTTTGTACGAAGTGTCGTACCATTTGCCTCAAGTCGAGTCGTCCAGGTTCCGTCATCTGCGGATTCGACTCCTCGCTCGGAGGCGGGTTCCAGGGTCTTGGAATGGCTGCGTCCGTCTCGCATGCGAATCAGTTGCTGTGTGCTGGTAGGGGAGCCTGTTCCGGAGGTGGGATTGAAGATCATCAGCTTGCCACGCATATTCACGCCCGCCTGAGCGCCGAGGTAGAGGCGGAGTATCTTCTCTACACTGGGACGCGCATCTGCAGGGCACCGCGATAAAATGAGCAAGGTGAGGACGGATACGATACGCGGAAGTAGACGGTGGTGAACCGGGCCATGTGCATGCCGCGACGAGTTCATCGTGCGTACCGACTGCACGTGTGCTAACGCCCTATGCGAGCCGATGCGTCCGATCCGAATGTCGGCGGCAAGGGATCCCGTCCAGTTAGCACCGGCTTGTCGATCACAGAGATGAGCTCCCTGTCAGACACTTGTGTGGTGCGCTCTGACGTATCGTGGAGAAACTGAAGCTCTCCTAACGGCAATTGCCTGCGGATTGGCGGCACAGTTGTGGGTCGATACGCCGCGGCATATTCGCGAGCCGAGTCCCCTTTGGGCTGTGGAGTTAAGGCGATGGCTATGACAATGCACGAGGCCGTGACGCCGCAAAGGCTGATGGCAACGCGAAGCCGTGACGCAGAGCCCTGGACAGTCCAAAGCCCGTTGAGTCTCCAGCGAATGCCCTGGCTCTTTTCTGCAGCGTCGAGCCTAGCCAGAATAGAGGTCTCAAGGTTCGCTCGCGGCTCGTGCGCAGTGAGACTAGACAGCAGGCGCTTCGTGCAGACAAGTGATTCGTACTCATTGCTGCACTCGTCGCATTGACCTACATGGGCGCGAATCTGGAGCTGCTCAACTCCTGCCAGCTCACCATCAATGTAAGCGGACAGGCCTCTCTTGCACTTGCGGCAGTTCAATTCCCCACCCCCTAGGCCCGAATGCCGCATGCCAAGAGGCGGTTTCTGAGCAGTTTGCGGCCACGATGCAACCGCGACCGGACGGTTCCTATGGAGCAGCCCATCGCGTCGGCAATCTCCTCGTACGACATCCCCTCAATGTCCGCCAAGATAACGGACTGACGAAACTCCGCGGGCAGGGCATCCAGACTCTGCTGAACGGGCGCATCGAGTGCGGTAAACATCAAGTTGGCGGCAGGATCATGCGCCGAATCCGGAATTTCCAGCCGCACCTCGCTGTCCGCACCAAGCCCTGGCAGCGGCTGATCCAGCGACTGCGTGTTGAACTTCGGCCTTCGTCGAAGCTCATCCACAAACACGTTCGAGATAATGCGATACATCCAATTCTCGAACGGCATCGACCGATTGTACCGGTCGAAGAAGCGGTAGGCTCGGAGGAAGGCCTCCTGAGTGAGGTCTTCCGCATCGGCTGAATTGCCCGCGAGGCGATAGGCGATGTTGTATGCCTGACGATGGCACCGATGAACGAGCTCATCGAACTCCGCCCTGGTTCCACGCCTATTCCCAGCGATCGTACTGCTAAGGTCCATGGTCACGAGCCATCCTCCGCTACTTGGGCTTACGGCCCGAAGCGGTTGGTAAGTTCCCCACAACAGGATTTACCACAATCTGAACAGGTTTGGGAAGGTGGTTCAGCATTTCAGAGACACTCACGAACCGATAGCCTCGCTGCCTAAGCGTGCTTACGATGCGAGGCAGCGCCTCGACCGTGGCCATCCGATCCTGATGCAGCAGGACAATACTTCCGTTTCCTACGCGGCTGGTGACTCGGTCTACGATGAAGTCCGGCGTGACGTCGTTATAGTCCTCCGCCGCGCAGGTCCAGTCCACCAACACCATGTTCCGTTCGCCGAGCGCGTTGAGCACCTCCTGGTCGTACTTTACGCCGGGAGGCCGCATGAGTCGGACGGACTGTCCGCTAGCTCGTTCAACATTCGTGGTGCAGTGGTCGATCTCCTTGCGCACTTGATCTGGGCGCAGTTT
>VFKD01000441.1 GCA_009885735.1 bacterium | reverse complement strand
CGTCCCAGAGCCCTGGGTAGGTAAACTTGAGCGGCGCATTCCGGCAGAACGTGGTGCCAGAGTGGAACAGGATGGGCAGTGCATGCTTCGCGCATCGAGAGTAGAGCTCATCGAGCCTGGGGTCACCCGGGCTGAACGCCGCATACATCGGCGCGAGCTTCACGCCCTTCATCTGAAGTTCTTGTCGCGAGTGCTCGAAGTCATCCAGAAAGTCGTCCTCCGTGGGGTCGATCGACATGAACGGAATGATCTTCTCGGGCGCCTTCAAGGCAAAAGCGGCAATCCAATCGTTCGGCACATAGAATCCCACATGCCTCGCCTTCATGCCAAAGACGATGCACCGATCCACCGGACGCATCGCCTCGAGATACGTGCCAATCTCGATCTCCATATTAACCGGTGTAGACTTGGCAATCTTCAGCCCCTGCAGAAACTCTTCCGACAGGTGCTCGGCAGCGCTCAGCGCGTGCGTGTGAACGTCCACAATCACTGGTAAGGGTTCCTCTGCTGCAGCCGTCGAATCTGGTCCGCGCTCTCCTTCAGCCTCTTACGGCAGAACGTCTCAAACCCAGCTTCGCCATTAGCCTTGTAGAACTGAACGCACTCCACCAGCGCCTCGCCGAGCTTGTTGCGCGCCGAGATGATATAGGGACTGGTGTATTGAAACGGCACATCGGGGGCAAGCTCCGCATAGAGCTTGCCGAGCGGCTGTCCGCTCCAATACTTGCGCGGGTTCGAGAAGCTCGGGTGGCTCCAAACCTCGCTCATCGCCGGGAGAATATTGGTCTCCTCGAATCGGCCTGCCAGGTCATCCTTGTTGAGGTACAGGTGCATCGCGAGGTCCCAGGCTAGGTCCGGCTGGCTGCATTTGCGCGTGATTCCCAGCATCGTCCCACCCCAGGCGCTGGTGCGCCTGCCTCCCTCAACCGCAGCAGGCAGCGGCATGAGCGCCATATTGCCCGAAAGCCGTGGAATGTCCACCTCATATCCTTTGCTCCGCCAGTCTGGAGTGACCAGGCAGACGAAATAGCCGGACTCCATCGCCTGAGTGAGAATCCCACCACCTCCGAGGTTGTTTGCAATCATCTTCGGTCCGGCGACCAAGGGCACATACCAGAGCATGGTCTGGACGGCGGTCTCGTTGTCCATGATGCAGTTGCCGGAGGCGTCGAAATAGCCTCCGCCACGCTGAAACAGCATCGGCTGAAACTGGTCCGTGTTGCTGTCCGATAGCTCTAGCATGTAGCGTTTGTTCGGCACTGTTACCTTGCGGGCGGCTCCGATGAAGTTGGCCCACGTGGTGAGCGAGGCAGGGTCTATCCCCGCCTCCTCCATGAGGTCGCGCCGATAGGCAAGCATCACGGGGTGGACGTCGTGAGGAAGCCCGAACACGCGGCCGCGGCTTGTGTAAGGCGCAAACCGAGCCTGGACCATCTTGTCCCACAGGCCGGTGGAGTGCAAACGGTCCGTTAGGTCCAGGAAGCCGACATCCTTGAGCGGTCCGCGGAAGAAGCTCCCCGCCGAACCAATCTCGATCTCCACCACGTCCGGAACGTCGACTCCCGCCAGGAACGCCGCCTGAAGCCGTGCCGGAAGCGTGGTGCCGAACACAAGCTGCAGGTCCACCTTCACGCCAGGGTGGGCTGCCTCGAATGCGGGAATCGCCTTCAGGTAGGCGTCGCGATGAGTGCCTGCGAAAACCCACATTCGAATCGTGGCATTGAGCTTCGGAGGTGGATTCGCAGCAAGATAGGCCCCAGACGCGAGCCCAAGGAGGAGAATCACGAGGGCTGCCATGCCGTATGGATATCGCCTCATGGGCTATGCCTCACAGGTTGGAGGTGTGCGGCGCCTACCGGACAGCGAGCGGAAGAGCTAATTCGCCCTCGGGCAAGAAGCGCTTGCCGATGCCCTCGAGCACCATCCGGTCGCATGCCTGACACATCGTGCAGGGCTCCGTGTGGCAGTCGTCCGTGAATTTCGCCTCACGCGAGCGCTTGTCCTCTGCACGCTGATACGCCTTGCTCACGCCGCAGTCGATGTGGTCCCAGGGCAGCGGCTCGTCGTAGCTCTTCAGCCGGTTGGCGAAGAAGTAGGGGTCGACTCCCGCCTCGGCAAATGCTTCCATCCAGGTGTCGTACTTGAAGTACTCGTCCCAGGAGCAGAACATACAGCCCTTCTTCCACGCGAGTTCGATAACGTCCGCCACTCGACGGTCGCCAAGCGACAGAGCCGCCTCCATGTGGGTGCTTCGCGGCTCGTGGTAGCGAAACAGCACGCCCTTGTCGCCGATGTTGCGGCGCAGCAGGGACTGCTTGCGGACAATCTCCGCGAGAGTATCCTGGTTGTGCCACTGCCACGGAGTATTCGGCTTGGGAACGAACGTGGAGACTCCAATCGCAACGGTCGGATTCGCCACGCGCATCTTCCTGGCGAGCTTGCACACGCGCGTGGCGAGGTCGGCAATGCCAATGACGTCCTCGTCCGTCTCGGTGGGCAGCGAGATCATGAAGTACAGCTTGATTCGCTTCCAGCCCGCTGCGAACGCCGCCTCGGCGGCGGCGAACAGGTCCTCCTCGGTCACGCCCTTGTTCGTCACGTCCCGCATTCGCTGGGTGCCTGCCTCCGGCGCGAACGTCAGGCCAGTTTTACGCACCTTCTGAATGTCCTGAACCAGGTTGACGCAGTTGACGTCCGCGCGCAGCGACGGCAGCGACACTCCCACCTTGCGGTCGCCATACGTGTCGATCATGCGGTGGACCACCTCTTCGACGCGACTGTAGTCCGCCGTGGAGAGCGACACCAGCGAGACATCCTCATGGCCCGTGTTGCGAATGAGCTCGTCCGCAAGCTGCATCAGGCGCTCGGGCGACTTCTCGCGAACCGGCCTCGTGATCATCCCCGCCTGGCAGAAGCGGCAGCCGCGCGTGCAGCCGCGCATGACCTCAAGGCTGATGCGATCGTGTACTACCTCGACAAACGGGATGACAGGCGCGGTGGGATAGGGCACATTATCCACATCCCAGATAAGCCTTCGCTCGATGCGCTCCGGCACGTCGTCGCGGGTGCGCGCGGTTCGGACAAGGAGGCGGTGATCCGCGCCGACAAATCGCTCGTCCGGCGTCTCGAAGCCTGCCACCGGCTCGGCGGCATAGACCGGCTCATAGAATCGCGGGGCATAGCATCCGCGCACGTTAGCGAGCTTGAGCATCAGTTCGGGTCGCGCCAGGTGGCGATGCTCCCGAAAGGTCTCGATAATCTCGGGCAGCACTTCTTCACACTCGCCGATGACGAAGAGGTCGATAAACGGCGCCACCGGCTCCGGGTTGAAGGTGCAGTGCCCACCGGCCATGACGATGGGGTAGTCGCCGCTGTCGCGGTCCGCCGAGCGAACAGGCATTCCAGCTAGGTCCATCATGTTGAGCACGTTCGAGTAGCTCATCTCGTACGAGAGGCCGAATGCGATGAAGTCGTACTCCGCGAGCGGGCGCTTGGTTTCGAGAGTGAAGAGCGGCACTCCGGCCGCGCGCATTGCCTGCTCCATGTCCGGCCAAGGCGCATAGACCCGCTCGGCGACGCATTCTGGGCGGGAGTTGACTACGTGATAGACAATCTGCAGCGCCAGGTTCGACATACCGATCTCGTAGCTGTCTGGGAAGGCGACAGCAAACGAGACCTCCATCTGAGAGTGGTCCTTGATGATGCTGTTGAGCTCCCCGCCCGTGTAGCGGGCCGGCTTGCCGACCTTCGGGAGGATCTCTTCCAGCTTCTCTTCGAGTGTTGTTGACATCTTGAAATCTCCTCGCGGTCGCACGCACCGCGACGTTTGGAGTATAGCCGAACCGTGGGGGGATGTAAAGCAGATGTCCGACCGAGTGAGTTTGAACCTGTTGACCAAGCCCCGGTATAATGGAACAGAGTTGGTGATGCGCATGTCGCAACCGTGAGAGGAACCAATTCAATGAGCTCAAGAGCACCCACTCTTACTCGGTATGAACATATCGAGCTCGACGCGGACGGTGTGCCGTATATTGCGACGACCACAATGAAGGTCATCGAGTTGGCGGCGGCCCACCTTGCACACGGCTGGAGCTCGGAGGAGCTGCACTTTCAGCACCCGTATCTGACCCTTGGGCAGATACACTCGGGATTAGCGTACTATTGGGACCACAAGGCGGAGCTGGACAGTGATATCGCGCGCCGCGAGGAGTTTGCGGACCGCCTGCGCGAGGAAGCAGGACCGTCCCCGCTCGCGGCCAGACTGCGTGCACTTGACGCAAGAAGTGTGGCCGCCATCGCCTACTTGCAGGCGAAGATTGCCCGGGCACCCGAGGATGCGGAGACCATTCGGAGGGCTGATGCGGAATTGGATTCACTACAGCGACATCTGAATGCAAACCGGATTGCTGCCGGTGAGACGCCACTCATTACGGAAGGAACGGAGCTGGCCGGCGGATGACTGTGCCGTACAGTACTCGCTCACCGTGGCCACCTCTTGAGCCAGTTCAGAATAGCCTCGACAAAACGCGCGGCGGGACCTAAGTGCCTGTCATGAAATAAGCAGTTTTGTTTTATGTGCAAGATATGCCACAATGAATTATGGATACTGAACCTATACGACGGCGGTTTGAGCTACTTGCCCCATTTCTTGATGAGCGTTCAAGGCGTCTTCACGCCGCCGCTGAAGCCAAGGCATTTGGCCACGG
>VFKD01000455.1 GCA_009885735.1 bacterium | reverse complement strand
TGGAGCACGCCGTCGAAGGCTAGGCTAGGCTATCTGCAGCGAATCTATTCGCGACTAAGTCCGAAGGGACTGCGAGTGGTAGGAGTCGCTCTCGACTCAACCGCGAGAGACACTTCCATGGCAGTGCGCAGGGCCGGAGTGAAGTATCCTAATGCGGCGGTGGGTCGGACGGTGTCGAGAACCTTGGCCAAGGCGTTTCAGATAAATGCAGTTCCCGTCGTGGTAGTGTTAGATTCCAAAGGCAACAAAGTCTATCGCGTGGTCGGCTTTCCAAAGGATGTGGACCAACGAGCTGAATACATCAAGGGATTAGAGGCTCGCCTGAGAGCGATGCTTGCAGCAAAGTAGGAATGGAGGGAGCTGAATCGATGCGAATTGGAAGAGTTGCTGGGGTTGTTGCCATCGTTGTGGCCGTGGTGGTGGTCTACTTGGCCGCGTCGGCGCCCACTGGACGCGAGGCACCGGACTTCAGCATCAAAACTGCGACCGGCGTGAAGAAGGTGTCGGATCTTCGAGGAAAGGTGGTGCTCATCGACCTATGGGCCACTTGGTGCGGCCCGTGCCGCATGTCGATACCCGGAATTCAGCGCCTCTATGAGAAGCACAAGGATGCGGGCTTCGAAGTGCTGGGGATCGCGATGGAGCAAGATGCAGAAGGCGCGGCGATCCCGGCATTCGTCGAGGAGATGGGAATGACGTATCCCGTTGGCATACCTACGTCAGTGGACGTGATGGGAGATTATGCTCGATCGCCTATCCCCCTCATGATGCTGGTGGACCGCGGCGGCCTGGTGACCTGGAAACAGGAGGGCTTCAGCGAAGAGGTGGAAAAGGAACTGGCAGCCCGCGTGGAGGAGCTGCTCGGGAAGTAGGAGCACACTGCGAGAGGATGTTGGGCTGGGCAAGCGCATCACCGGGTGGGGCAAGCCCCACGCCCTACGCGGACCAGAGGCGTCGAGTGGGATGTCGGGCAGGACGTGCGGCAAGCCACAGTTCCAAGGCGAGAACGAAGCGCTCGGGCGTAGGGTGTAGGGCTTGCCCTGCCCAGAATCCGCGGCCGTGAGCGACGTTATGCGAGCTGAATCACCGAACGGTTGACGCCACGCCCCTAATTCGCCGCGCGTGAGAGCGGCTGCACTCCTAAGTCAAAAGCCTCCTCGCCCTCGTGCGGCATCAGCACCAGGAGGCAGCGCTCGCCCAGGCCCGACAGGCAGAAGAGCGAGCCCCTGGCGAACGTTAGGCCGTGCTGGATAGAGGTCGACTCTATACGGAACCTGAAGAAGAGAGGGAGCACGCCGGGACGCAGCGAGCCGATGACAACGCGGCTGGGCTGATGCACCTGAGCGCTGGCTCCCTCCTCGAAGTGTACGGCTGCCACTCCCTTACTGTCTGATATCCCAAGGGGAGTGTAGAGGCAGAGAAGGTCGAGAAGCCTCGTGCCCACAGGTTCTGGACCCGATGCGAGACCGTGGAGCTGCTCGATCAGCTCGATCGCCTTGTCGTCGCGTATGAATCTCACCTCGGCAGGAGCGCCTGAGCTGCCGCTAAATTCCAGAGGAAGGTCGATGCACTCGCACCACGCCCCGTTGTCGGACACTACCGCGCGAGCGACGCTGTTGAAGTACTCGATTCCGGAGCCAACTCCCTGCTTAATCGTCTCAATGGCGGCACCGTGCGTGTACTGGTAGGCATCCGCAAGCTGGTCCAGCCGCTGCCTCTGCCCGTCTGTCAGCTCATTCATCGCCGAACACCAAGGAGGCGCCGCTCAGAGCGTCGAAACCTAACAGACACAGCCAAATCGTCCCAGTCGCGGCGCAACGGGGTTGATTCTGCTTGGCGAGAGTAAGGAGCGTTTGACATGAAGTGGGCCTATCTACTCCTGGTGGTTGGCGCCGCAATGCTGCTCGGCCTCCTTTATGTGCTGTTTCCACGACCCGACATGTCCGACGGCGTGACCGGCTTCGAAACGTGGAAGCCTACTCCGAATGAGATCTCGACTGCCGTTCGCAAGATTCCCGAGAGCCAGTCGAAAGAGCGCGATTCTCTCTTTGCAAAGATGTTTCAAGCGCGATTCAGAAACAATCGGCGCGCTGTCGCGGTGAAAGTACGCGAAGGTCAGCCGCTAGAGCTCTTGTGCGCGGCGGTTACGCCCCGCTGGGACATGGCGACTATTGCCGAAGCTCTCTACCGAGAAGCAAGAATATGCCTTGGCCGCAATGTGAACATTGAGATATACGAGACGTACATATCGAGCCAGAACCGCCTTGTGGCAACCTGCCGACCAAACCCGGACGGAACGCGCCTCGTTGTGTCCTTCTTGCCTGTTCCAATCACTCGGCAGAGGGCGGCCCGAGCAACGCCACGGGGTGATCAACGCCGCTCCATGCTGACTTATTGGATGCTCTCCTTGCCCGAGTCGGAGCGCCGGAAAATCGCTCCGGCCAGACCTGCCTACATGTCCAATTGGGCTCAGGGCCTCGCCTCACCGGGACTAACCACTCCCCAGAATGCGCCCGAGAAGTGAAGCAGATCCGGTTGACAGCTAAGCGCTTTCGCGGACCTTGGGAACTTCGTCCCACCCAATGAGGCACATCGTGCTGGAAGCGGTGTGAAACTTGCCGTATGCCATGAAGTGGATGATCTCGCCATAGACGGAGATTTCCGCCTTCTCGTAGTAAGTGCCTCGGTCGCGGCCCGGCTCCGTGACGCTGATGGTGCCTATCCCCTCGATGATAACCAATGCCGTTCCTCCACAATGCGTGTGCCAAGCATCGCTCAGCGTGGTGCGTATTATACCTGTCTGAAGGGGGCGGCACAGTCGGCAAGCGTCCTGACCACGGTTGGGATTAGAGGGAGGCGCCCATCACACTGAGACGGCCGGGTTTCATCCGAAACACAGCCAAACATGAGAGGGCGGTCCACGCGGATGGACCACCCTCTCATTATCGCCGGAGTGCCTCGCAGGCATGGATGCGATTCGCCAACAGGTATCCGATCACCGCTGCGCTAGAGTCAGTGGTTCCATCTGCCTAGAGAGTCGCCACGACCAACGACCTGTCGTCATCCTGGCCAAGGCTTGCACGTGCGCGGCGCTACTTCTTCGGCGTCAGCAGGAACCCACGCACGTCGCCGTTGTAGGTACCCGTGCCTGATATCTGGCCCCGCTCATTGATGCCGTCCGCAAAGATCAGAACCCAGCCAGAGCCAGCAGGAATGAGGTCGTTGAGGTCATACACGACTCCATTCTCTACCAGAATAGCGTGATCCACCTCGTCTGCATCCGTAGATTCTCCAACCAATTGCCCTTTGCTGTTCAGCGCCCAGAGTGCCGTAAAAGAGCCTCCCCGAGTGCCTGGGTCCGTCATCACTCCTCGCTCCCAGAAGAAACCGTGGATAGAGCCGTCAGCCGTCTGAGAATAACCAACAATCTGACCTTTGTCGTTGATGTCCCAGGCGCTTGCAAATGCGCCTCCCAGAGTTCCCAGTATGGAGACGCTCCCATTGTCCCACAGGGCAGGGAGCGAGGCGAAGAAGAAGTCTCCTGGAGCGCCGGTATTCACCAACCCGGCGATCTGCCCCTTCTCGTTGATATCCGTGGGCCGAGCACCCAGATAGCCGCCCGTCGGCAGAGTGTGTTTCTTGCCATTGTCCCATAGAACGGGGAGCGCCCGAACCTGTACACCACTCTCTACTAAGGCCGACACGCCAACGATTTGGCCGCGATTATTGATTGCGTAGGGAAATGCGTCGTTATCTCCCGGCAGGGCTCCTAGATCTCGGATGGTTCCCTTTTCCCACAGCACGGGATGTGCATCTCCAGGTCCATTACCTGCGTACCCGACGATCTGGCCTCTGTCATTCAGAGACCAGCCGCCACAGAATGCCGAACCTGGCAGCAGCGGCAGAATCTCCATACCATTCTGCGGTGTCCATAGGAAGGGGACGTTCCCCAGAAACCAGTCCGCAAAGAGACCATTCGTAATCACTCCAAGGTTGCAGAAGCCTGTGGTATGCCCTGCATTGTTTAGAGTATGGGTTCCATAAACCACAGTGGCGGTCTTGCCTGTCGCGATACCGAGGCCGGTGACTGTGTAGCTCTCCTGCGCCTCTGAGGGACGCGGCGCGAGTGCGAGGGCCGTCAGCGCGCAGAGCGCCACTGACGTGAATCGAGTACGAAGCATGTGTCTGTCTCCTTGGTGTCGTCGCCACATTACTTTCTAGGCGATCTAGGCACGGCCTTGGTTCGGAGGTACTTTGCGGATACTGTTGCCTGTGTGTGCCAGTGTAACAGGCAGACGTATATGGAACCGTATATGGTGCGGCAGGAAATGCGTCAAAGGGCCGATAATTACGTGAAATGACCTCCCGCACCAATGACTTGAATAGCGGCGCCGGCATCCTAGCTGGGACAGCCGTTGTTCCACTAGAGATCCGGCTGTTCGGCCCATTCCGATTGTTCATCGGCGGTATTGCGCCGGCACGTCCCCTCGCGCGCAAAGGCCGTTCTCTGCTGGCGCTTCTTGCTCTCCGCCACGACGGTAACGTTGAGCGCACTTGGCTGGCCGGCACGCTCTGGCCGGAGAGCTGGGAGAGCCAGGCAGCGCACAACCTGCGCCAGTGCCTGCTCCATCTGCGCATCGCACTCGGCCCAGCCGCCCCTCTCTTGCTCTCCCCGACCCCGCGAACGCTGAGGCTCGACGGGGCTGCCGTGGTGGACGTGGTCGCATTTGACCGTGAGATAGAACTGGGGACCGAGGAAGCGCTTGAGCAGGCCATCTCCCTTTATCGCGGGCCGTTCATGGAAGCCTCGACCGAGGACTGGGCGCAGCCGGAACGTGAGGTGCGCGAGCAGGCGTACCTCGGGGCGCTGGAAACCCTGGCCCGCCGAAAGGCGGACCGGGGCGAGAGCGCGGATGCCGCTCGCCTTCTCCGCCTGGCCGTGTTGGTGGACCCACTCCGAGAGTGCGCCCAGCGCGGCCTCATGCGGGCGCTCGCTGCGACGGGCGACCGTGCCGCCGCCGTGCAGGTCTACCGCGACCTGCGCCTCGTGACACATCGCGAACTTCATGCCGAGCCAGACCCGGAGACGGTCACGCTCTTCCGCCAGATTCAGGAGGATACCCACCTCCAGCGAGCGACCTCGCGACCTCACAGCCCGACGAACCAATCGCCCGAGCACCCAAGTTCGCCCCTTCCAGCTCAGTTCACCCGCTTCTTTGGCCGTGAGGAGGACTTGACGCGACTCCACGAGCTCCTTGCGCCGTCTGCAACGGATGCTCCGAAGTGTCGGTTGCTTACCCTCACAGGGCCGGGAGGCTCCGGCAAGTCCCGGTTGGCCATTGAGACGGCCAAGGGCCTGACGGAGGGAATGGAGGACGCACTCTGGTTTGTTCCGCTCGCTCCACTGACCGATGCGCGCCTGCT
>VFKD01000479.1 GCA_009885735.1 bacterium | reverse complement strand
CAACATTCTGAATACGCCGGTGTCGCTCGAGAGTTTCACTCCCGGGCGAGACTCAGCCGAGATCGGGGCGCAGCTTTCGAGGTCGTGCCGGAATCTGTTGGAGGTTCGCAAGAGCCGCGTGAAGCCCGGAACCGACACGAAGGTGATCGCCGCCTGGAACGGCATGATGCTTGCCGCATTCGCCGAGGCGGGGGCAGCGCTGGAGCGCGCGGACTACATCCAGACAGCGGTTAACTGTGCCGAGTTCATCCTTACGGAGATGATGGTTGACGGCCGATTAATGCGATCCGGCAAGTCGGAGGTGGGCAGCGGGCCACAGCAGCCCGAGCATTCAAGTCGCTTCATCCTGTCCGAGGTCCCCGGTTTCTTGGAGGACTACGCCTGCTGCGCGGACGGCTTCCTGCGGCTCTACGAGGCCACCGGCGCTCGGCGGTGGCTGGATGCCTCTCGCGGATTGATGGACACGGTTTTGGCGCGATTTGCCGACCCGCGAGGCGGCTTCTTCAACACGGCGGATGACGCGGAGGAGCTGATAGACCGTCCCAAGGAGCTGAGCGACAATGCGGTACCTGCGGGCAACTCAGTGGCTGTGGAGGTCCTGCTGAAGCTGGAGGCAATTACCGGCGACGCCGCCTACGGCGCCCCGGCTGCAGCCTACGTCCGGCAGATGGTTGATCCGATGGGCAGGCATCCGCTCGCGTTTGGGCGGCTTCTGTGTGCCGCCGATATGCAGATTGGACCACTTCGGGAGTTGGTCATTGTGGGTAACCCAGACGAGGCCGACACCGCGGCCCTGGTGCGAGCCGCGCGGGACGGCTATCGTCCGAACCTCATCGTCGTGTCGGCTGGTGAAGGGGAGGAAGAGGACGTCGCGCTCTTTGCCGGGAAGAGCAAGATAGGGGGCCGCGCAGCGGCGTATCTGTGTGAGGGGCGGGTGTGCCGGGCGCCGGTGACGGATCCGGAGGAGCTTGCGAGGGTACTGGGCTAGGCGACAAGCTCCGCTGCACCTCTGGAAAGCACCACCGCGTGAAGGTGATCGCTCGGAGCTAGTAGATGCCTGTGCCATCCGGAGGCTAGCGGCGGAGGCCGTGTTTCCAGTCTGACACGTCGCGCCACCTAACGGTTCAATATGGAGTAGAGGTGCGGGCAGAATTGCCGACAATATGCCAGGAACGGCTCAGCCTCACTGCCTTCAACTTCTGCATACGTCATCTTGTACTGCTCCGGCGGCACCAGTCCAGCGGCATGTGCTCCTTGCCACTTCTCGACCGTAGCTGTTGATTGCTTGCGGTCGAACATTCTGCGAACAACGCCCGGTTGAGTGACACCCAAGGCAGCTCCTTGATCGGCGTATTGCCACGCGAGCTCTTCCACAGTCTCGGGATCGATCTTATTCATTCCATACTGATCGAAGAAGCTTACAACATCGCCCGCATGTCCTATTCTGCCGAAGAATTCCGACCTGACGTAATCAGCAAACGTTAATATATCATTACTACATCGAGTCATCACATCAGCTCCAGCGTCTGTGAAGTAACGCGCGATGGCACCAGTGTCGCCGTTCATGCCCAGAAATGCACTCCCAAAAGCGTCAGAGTTTGCACTATACTTTGCCCCAAGGATGCCACCAAGCTCACTGAAGTAGCCCCACAAACCCAAACAGTGCCCGTATCTGAGGAACGGTTTGCCTAGAAAGGGCTTCGTAGTTCCTTGCTTCACTCTTACTCTTGCAAGGATCCGCACGTATCCTGATATTCTCTCCACTTCCCACTTGCCCTTTCCATTACTCCGGCTAGCTGCATTCGCATCGAGGTTCGTCTTGATTAGCTCAGCTTAAGAACTGAGCACGCAATTCGGGCATATGGTTTAAAGGCATGCAAGTTACTTAACTGGAGGCGTTCATCGACCACTACCACTGTCGATCGTGGATGGCCTGCCGTGTTTCTGGTGATTCTATAGTTTTGGAACACTGAGCTAAGGACCGAATCGAGATCGTGGAAGTCAGCACTGCATTGTGGATACTTGTTCTTTAGCCCAGGTATCTGGCTGATAAGCCAATCGTTTAAAGCCTTAACAGTGCGATTATTGACGGGTGACCGCGTGACCTGAAGCTTGACCTCAACAGCCTCCGCGAGCACATTTATAAGCCGCTCACTTGCTGCACCAAGCATGAACGCAGATGATAGCCACCGCCGTGTACACGCGGATTCCCAACTCTCCGACAAATACTGCCTTACAACCAGATCAAGTGGGCCGGATACCGATTCGATGTCCAACACGAACTGGTCACCACTGGAGAGCCCTGGTATGGCCTGCGAGGTGTCCTGTGTCTTACCTAGCTCCGTCAGAACGGGGCGGTCCCGCAAGGGAGCGTGGAAGACACTCGCGTCTGTAGCGATATAACCCCAGGCAAGCAATGAGCACCAAGCGGCTTCGAACTGAAACTTAAGTACGTCCGGTACACGCTGCATTTCGCTGACATCGGCGAGGTTCAGCAGAAGCGCATCGCGCTTGTTCTGATCGCCGACCCTGTATATACCGGGCACCTCCGGGTACGGGGAGGCAGATTGCTGCATCCGCCCAAGAATCGTCCTCGCGATCTCGTCTTGCGTCAAAGCTATACTCCGTGCTTAAGGTGTTAAGATCTGTTCTGCCTAGTCACCATGCATCGCGGCTTACGCTGGTAGAAAACAACTTCGCCGACGTCCGCGAGCTCGATAGACGCATGGAGCCCACTGCAGCCACAAGGTCTAGCCTGACCAACTCACGAAGATTATGGGAAGGAGGATATGCCGCAGGCTGTGCTCGCTAGGACGCAAGCCGGAGAGAATGTGCTCCACCTTCATAACTTCCACGCTGGGCTTGAGGCTTCCTCTAGTTAGTGGGATCGACGTTGCGGGTTGCCCGTGATGACGGCTAGGCAACTGCGGACGCCTGTGCGGCGCTCGTTTCTCGGGAGGATCACCACATTGGTTTAGCAAAAAGGACGTTGGGCCAGGCAACCAGCTCCGCGGCGCGATTGTGCATCACTGCATGCCCCGGAGCACCTTGGCGCTCGGACCAGTACCTTCGGAGCACGCCGGTCTCGGGCGCATGAAGGTCGAGGCGATGTGTACTCGGAGGCGTTTCACTCGTCTGCGGCCGTGGCGGGCGGGACGCCCGCGCTCCGTGGGCTGCTGCTACCCCGCAGACTGCGGCTCGATACTGCTGAGCCGCGCTCAGGACGAGCGGATTCCTCGATGGTTAGGACGCGAGCCATTCGACATCGGTTCGAGACATCCGTGGCGGGCGAGACGCCTGCGCTCCAGGGGCAGGCAGCGCGACGCGATCGGTTCTCTCATCGTATTCTACTGTGGTGCAAAGCGCTCAACTCCCTGCCGCAGCGCCTCGCCAGGCAGGACATCGCCTGCCGCCTGCGGAAGTCAGAATGGCCGCACGACGGCCCCGTTTGCCTCCTTGAGAGGAGACTCGAAAGAATGCGCCGCCTATTGCGCCTGCTCGGTATAGCTGTGCCAACAATTCTCGTCCCCACCATGGGACACTCGCAAAAGGAACCCACCTCCATGCCCGACGTTCCGCACAAGTTCTACTCAGGCGAGCTTGTTAGTTACCCCGGCCCCTGGAGCTTCCAGATTGGCCGCTCCGTCATCATCCTCGTGAGCGACAAGGAGCTCGAGGCCCTCGCGAATCCGGACAAAGTGATCAACCTCTCGTTGGGCTTCACGAAGGAGGAGGGCAGCCTTCGCTCGGTCTGCGAGAAGGCGAAGGCCGCGGGCCACCAGACGCTCATCGTGGCGTTCGACCACTTCTTCGGGCAGTATCGCCCCGGCCAAACCGGCCCGCGCAAGCTGATGCCGGACATGGACGAGTATATTGGGCGCATTGCCGCAGTGAGCAAGTTCGCTGAAGGCTATGGCCTCGGGCTCGAACTGAGCCTTCTCAGCCCGCTGGAGCTTGGCCCCGGAGTGGTGAAGCAAACGGGCGAATCCGGCCTGTGGCTGCACTACCGCAAGGGGGTGCGCGACCCCAAGACCGGCGCGTACAGCGTGGAGCTTTGGCAGCAGAAGCGCTGGGCAAACAACAAGGGGATCATCGAGCTGCCGGACAGCGGAGTGCGAGTCTTCACGTTCAGCGAGAAGCCGATTGCGGGCACCCACTACAAGGTGGTGGACCCCTCCTCCATCGTGGAGATCACCGAGACGGCGAAGGTGGAGCGGCACACCCGCATTCCGAAGGACAGCAACGTGCAGCGCATCCGCGTGCATGGTAAGGGCAGAACCGACACAGGCGACCGAAATCGCGTGCTGGTGGTTCAGCAGTACAAGACTCCGGAGATGGACTACTTCAGCGACAAGGCGCTGCCGTACCTCAAGGCGCTGGTAGACAAGTATGCCGATGCGGGCGTGAAGCTCAACGCTCTCTATTCGGATGAGATGCACATTCAGCAGGACTGGATCTATTTCAACCATCACGACAACGGCACATTCGCGCTGCGCTACGCGAGCCCTGGAATGGCAAAGCGGTTCGCGGCGGAGTATGGCGCGGAGTATTCCGACCTAGCGAAGTACATGGTTTACTTCTGCTATGGCCAAGAAG
This sequence comes from bacterium, assembly GCA_009885735.1. Classification (GTDB taxonomy): domain Bacteria; phylum Armatimonadota; class Chthonomonadetes; order Chthonomonadales; family CAJBBX01; genus VFKD01. The sequence goes on along the minus strand of VFKD01000479.1, from coordinate 5,539 downwards.
ACACTGCTACCGATGTGAACGCCAAAGCCGGCGGGATGTACGTTTTCGGGTCAAGCCCAGAGGATATCCGCCGTACGGCGCTGTTCCGCTCGCGCTACTACAAGATGCTTCAGGACGGAGTGACGGACCTCTTCACCGAGGCCAAGCATCACGCAGAGAGGCGGATGGGCCACAAGCTGGAATCCCGAGCTCACGCCACCTGGGCGGAGAGCCCCACCGTGGATAAGTGGGACACCGGCCACGAAAACATGTTCCGCAACGGCTATGAGTACACTTCCAATTTCCTCTGGTCCAACACAGTTCACCAGTCCGCATCCGCCTGCCACGACTACTTCAAGTGGGGCGACTTCCTCACTGGAAATGGCAACGACAACTGCGAAATAGGCTATCTGGATCGCAACTATATCGGCCTCACCCTGGCCTGCTCTACGGGCATTCTGAATGAGATTCCCTACTCCTATGGCGCGCACTGGGGAATGCCGACGGAACTGAACCGCAGGCGAATGTCGCTGGTGAACACCTTCGGCGCGGCGGGATCGCCGGACTTCGGAATGGTGCAGGGCATGGAGCATCGGGACGTGGATGTCCTGATGCTCTGGCCGCTCGACCTGGTTGCTGCCGAGGAGCGATTCGGAAGCTGGATGACTCAGTATGGCTATGCGAATCTCATCACCCAGGCGAAGCTGCTGGAGCGTGCGAAGGTGAAGGACGGCGCGCTGGAGGTGGGCGGGCGGCGGTTCACCACGCTCGTGGCGACGTTCGAGCCGTTCCCGTCGAAGAAGCTGCTTTCGCTGATGGAGAAGCTGGCGGAGGGCGGCGGGACGGTGATCTGGTCCGGCCCTCCGCCCGTGCTCTCGGATGACGGCAAGCCGTGCCTCACGGCCTGGAAGAAGCTCTTCGGCGTCGAATACGCTTCCAAGCAGAACGAGGGGGAGATGGCGCCGGGTCGAATGATCTCGTTCGAGGGAGCGTTGAGCGGAATTGCGCCTCAGACCATTCTCACCGACTTTCTGGTGGACCACGTCTACCCCGTAACGCCGAAAGAAGGCGCGGAGGTGACTGCGCGAACGAAGGCGGGAGTGGTGGGAACACGGCTGCGAACTGCCTCCGGCGGAACTCTCGCGTTCCTGGGGTTCCGTCCGCGGGATGACCAGGCGGCGAGCCTGGGATACGAAGCACGATGGTGGTTCGAGATCCTCAGTAAGCTTGGCGCATATCCAGGAACTCGGGCGTTTGAGGGCATAAACGACAACACCGAGTCGCTCTCACGCAATACTGACTACCTGACCTGCCGCTTTCCAAACGGCGCCACGGCAATCGCTCGTCACTTCCGGAGAACCGAGGAGGACTGGGTGGGAGGCTTCGCACGAAATGAGGCGGATGATGCCGTCTACTTGAAGCGAGTCCCGCCCCCCACTGAGGATATCGAGCTAGCGGGCTTCAAGGTGAACGGGCACACTGTAACCTACTCGGGTCGGCAGGCGATGACCTTTCGAACGGATGAGAAGGGTACTTTGGTCGCTTTTGCCGGGAATCACTGTCGCAGCATCATCGTGGACCGCAAGGAGACTTCGTTCGCGGATGCTCCATTTGAGCTTATTGCCTGGGCGCCGGTGCAGGAGTACAGGCGCGTGAAGGGCGGAGCGGTGCTGCAGATTACGGCGCAAGGCTCCGGCAAGCTGCGAATTCCCGCGCCTGGACTGTCGGCCTCGGCACAGCTCTTCGCCGAGGGGACCACTCCGGGCAGTCGAGGCGAGAAGATACCGTGCATGGTGGAGAACGGAACGCTCGTCTTCACTGTCGGCCCGGCTCAGTCTGGCCGGCATCTCTATGCCGTGGAGTAGAGCATGATTATTGTTCGCCGAACCCTGCTTCTGTTGCTTCCGCTTATACTGTTGGTTGGAGGGTCGCAGGGCCAACAGAACTCGCAGAAGCGGCAGCAGATCACGGTCGCCACGGTGAGCTCGAACTACCGCGAGGGACTCAACGTGCTGGCGCGAGAATATGAGCGGCTTCACCCGGAGGTGCAGGTTCGTATTCAGATCCAGCCCACCAACGGCTACGAGACCTGGCTTCGTACGCAGATAGGCACAGGCTCCGACACTGCGCCGGACATCTTCAATTCGAATTACGCGCACGGATTCTATGAACGTGGCCTCACGGTGAACCTCACTTCATTTCTGGACAATCCCAATCCCTACACGTCTATTCCTTGGCGCAGCAGCCTAAATGCGCAGTTCTTGGAAAAGCAGAAAGTCAACGGCGATGTTGTCATTCTCCCGATCGATTTCATCGAGATAGCCTTTTTCTATAATCGCGACGTGTTTCAACGCCTTGGTCTCGATCCTCCAACGACCTGGGAGGAGATGCTTCGGCATGCGGAGGCGGTACGCAAAGCGCGTCTCATCCCGTTCGCTGTGCCCGGAGACGCCGACTCCTATTGGTCAGGCACTGTGGGCTGGATATTTCGGTTCTTCACCGATGCCTATCTGCGCGACGCCGTGCCCATTGTCATGTCTCGGCCCGGCGACTGGGATTACAACGCGAAGCAGAATGCGAACTTCCGAGTGGATGTGAGCAACGCGATGAGTGATGCAACGGTCGTTTCAAATCCAGAGCGACTGATTGCGGCCGTTCGGGACGGCGTGATCCGGATGGACACTGCTCGTTTTCACGAGGCATATGAGAAGGTACGCGAGTTCGCGAAATACTGGCAGCGGGGCTTCAACGGCACCAATGCGAATTCGGCCTATCAGCTTTTCCTGACCGGGAAGGCGGCTATGATGCTGCACTCATCCGCTACCATTTCGCAGCTAAACAAGGATATGGACGACCTGGGGGCTGCCGACAGGTTCCAATGGGGAGTGTTCAAAGTTCCGCCGATTACGCAGTCGCGTTTTCACATTCCCCCGTTTAGGGGAGTAGGCGGGGCGGGAACCATGTGGAGCGTGGTAAAGAAGAGCGATGCTCAGACGGCTCGCGTGGTGGACTTTCTGATGTTCACGACCACGCCGCATGCTGCCCAGACGCTGGTTGAAGAGACGGTGAAGGCGCGCCAGCCGCTGAACGGCCCGATGCTCATTGCCGGCGCCAAGCTGCCCGAGAGCATTGGGCGGCACTTCGGCGCGTTCGAGAACCGCGGGTTCGAAAAGCTCAGCTTTCGCGGGCTGGCAGACGAGCAGGAGAGCGTGTGGAAATGGACCGTGTGGGCCCAGCGCTACCTGGACGGGCGGATGACCACGGATGAATGCCTGAAGCGATACCAGCAGACGATGGTCGAGGCGGTTCCCCGCGTGGTGGCGAATAACAGATACGATATGGACCCCCGAACCAAGGACAGCGCCGCGCCATGAGACGCGGTGCAATTTGGCGGAGCCGAACCTCGTATCTATTTCTGCTCCCCACGTTTCTGTTCCTCTGGCTGTTCAACTACGTTCCGGCGCTCTCCGGCCTCTTCCATGCGTTCACCGAGTGGGAGACCACGGGCGGCGCGCACTTCAATGGCCTCGACAATTTTCGGCGAATGGCGCAGGACGAATTTCTGCTGCTGAGCATCACCAATCAGGTGTGGCTGCTGGTTGCGAGCCTTCTCAAGAGCCTGATTGTTCCGCTCATCGTGGCGGAGATGCTGTTTCACCTGCGGTCCGGCAGGCTGCAACAGGTGCTGAGGACCCTTTTCCTTGCGCCGATGGTGGTTCCGGGAATGGTGGGGATATTGCTGTGGGGATTCATTTATGATCCCAATATTGGCCTGCTGAATAACGCCCTGGACGCAGTGGGCCTGCATCACCTAACGCGCGCCTGGCTTGGAGATTGGCACACCGCGCTCCCTGCCGTCATCGGAATTGGGTTCCCGTGGGTGGGCGGGCTCGCGCTGCTGCTCTATTTGGCAGGGCTCAACGCAATTCCGCAGGATCTGCTGGCGGCCGGAGCGGTGGACGGAGCGACCTCCTGGCGGAGGTTCTGGGCCATCGATTTGCCGCTCCTTCGCGGTCAGATGAAGACCATCGCGGTGCTCACCATCATTGGTTCGCTGCAGGATTTCGGCAGCCTTCTGGTACTTACCGGTGGCGGACCGGGCCTCGCTACCCATGTGCCGGCATTGCACATGTACTTCCAAGCGTTTCGTTTTGGGCACTACGGATATGCTTCCGCTATTGGGTTTGTGCTGTTTCTCGCGACGCTCGCATTCACCGTTGCAAACATGAAGTTCGTGGCGGCCGCCGAGGAGATGGGCTAGGATGCGAGCCAAGCGAAGCCTCTCTCAGGCCGCACATATCGCCTGCCTCTTGCTGATTCTGGCTCTGTCGCTGGTCCCAGTGACCATGATGCTCGTGCTCTCGCTGAAGAGCAACGCGCAGATATTCACGCACTTCTGGCAGCTTCCCAGCCCTCCGAGATGGGATTTCTATTCACAGGCGTACGATGCGCTCATTGGATATATATTGAATACCGCATTTGTGGCTGCGACGACCGTTGTGGGAGTGCTCGCACTGTCATCGCTCTCGGGCTACACTTTCGCGCGGCATCGTTTTCCAGGGCGCGAACTGCTCTACTACGGCATTCTCTCGCTTCTGATGATTCCAGGAATTCTGACGCTTATTCCCACCTTCATGCTGGTGAAGTCGATGCAAATCCCCGCGTTCGAGCTATTGGGCCGGGAGTGGGGGCCATTCGCCCTTATGAACACGCGGTGGGCGCTTATTCTGCCCTACATCGCGGGCGGACAGGTTTTCGGAATTCTGCTCTGCAGGGGTTTCTTCCAGTCTCTGCCCGAGCAGCTCTTCGAGGCGGCGCGGCTCGACGGCGCGAGCGAATGGGACATCTACCGCCGGATTGCGATGCCGCTTTCTGGGCCTGTGCTGGCGACCATTGGGATCATGACGGCCCTGGGAGCCTATAACGACTACATCTGGCCGCTGGTCGCCATTAGCGACAATTCACTCCAGACCTTCAGCGTGGGCGTGACGAAGTTTGCTGGGGAGTTCAATCTCGACTACGGTCCGACGCTTGCGGGATATGTGATTGGCAGCGTGCCGCTGCTTGTGCTCTTTGCGTTTGGAATGCGGTATTTCATTCAGGGGATAACGTCGGGTTCGCTGAAGGGGTGATAGGGTTACCCTGCACTTCGTTCCAGCCCTGCCCCCACTTCCCAAGGCGCTGCCCTGCGCTAGGATTGTTGTGCGCCGCTGGCGCGAAGGGCCACCCAGGCGTGGAATCCATTCAGACGAACAACCGGGGGGGGCCGAAATCGACGGACTGAAGTCCATCGCTGAGTGGCTAAAGCCCAGTGTTCATCTTCATGGACACAAAGGCGCCGGAATCGCAACCGAGCGCTAATTGTTGCTTAGGACTGTATCGGCAGCCGAAACCGTCACCCAAACCCTCTCCCGACCGCTCGTTCCTCGCTGGGAGAGGGAGTAATGCCGCGCAGTCGAAGGGTCCGGTCGCGTTAGCAATGATACAGCCGCATGCTTCGTTCCCGCTAGCACCATGCGGGAATGACGCGCTTCCAAACGGCGGAAGCTCCTCTCAGCAT
>VFKD01000655.1 GCA_009885735.1 bacterium | reverse complement strand
GCCTTCTTCCCGCCCAACGGCAGAAGGCATCCGCCTCATACCAGTTGACGTGAACCACCGGGCGATTCGGCTCAAGCGGGACCCACTTATCGTAGGCACGCCGCTCCCATTCGTCCGCAGCCCGTCGCCAGTAGCGCGGATGCTCGGCCCCAAACTCCTTGAGCCACTTCTGCCCTGCTGGACACCACAGCTTTGGGTACAGGTAACCTCCCGACTCGGTGAACTCGGCAAACTCTGCCTGCGTAACCGCTGCGCGCGCTATCTTGAACGGCGCGATTTCCAACTCATGATCCCACTTCTCGTTGTCGAACACAAATCCGCCATCCGGCTCCGCGCCAAGGATGAACGTGCCTCCCGCGACCTCGGCATCGCCAGGGAGCGGTCCCGCGACGGTTGGAGCCGAGGCTGGATGAACCTGAGCCGGCGGCGTGTAGCCGTGAGTCTGCCGCGTGTAGGTGAATGCCTCCGTGTGCATGTCCTCGTGATAGACAGAAAGTTGGGTGAAGTAATCCAGCTCGGGCGTGATTGGCCCGTTTGCAAGGCGGTCCACCACTCTGTCCCGGAGGTCCTCAAGATACTTGATCGTCTGAACTCTGCTGGGCAGGAGCAGGTCCCAGCGTGTGTCGTGAGCCACGGTGGCCGAGTTGTAGACTGCCTCGGAGCTTGCCATGATCCCGGGTTCGCCGAGCGCGTGCCGAAGCACCCAATGCTCCATGAACCAGCCGACATGCCCGATCTCCCATAGGGGAGGGTTGACGATCGATAGGAGCGGACCGAGCATCTGTTCGTCGGTGAGGTCCGCGTGGAGCGCGAAGGTCTGCGCTCGCGCGTCGGTGACAATGGATATAAGGGCGGAAGCGGTGTTCATAGAATCGGCGCCTTGTGACCGGCTCGACTGGGCTAGCTGGCACAGCTCTATTCGGGCTCTCACAAACCATCTCCTTTCACCGCCCTCGGGATGAATGCAAGTGGATTACGGAGCTATCATAAGTGCCCGGTGTGCCTGTATAATGACCCACCGACGAAGTGTTCCCAAACCGGTACCGTATGTCCTGCCTCCATGGACACTCCAACGAGTATCCACCTGGGACTGACGGTCAATCAGGCAGAGGTTCAGATCAATGGCAGTGCCCAATCCACTCAACACGCGCACTACAAACTTCCTAGAGCTAATCGGCAATGGAAGAATCTTCCGCGTGCCCCAGTACCAGCGAGACTACTCTTGGGGAGAGGAGCAGTGGGAGGACCTCTGGAACGACATCCTGGAGCTGAAGTGCAGCCCGGACGACCGCCACTACATGGGCGCGCTGGTCGTAGAGGCTAAGTCTGACCGAGAGTACTGCATCATCGATGGTCAGCAGCGACTCGCCACTCTGAGCCTCATTGCGCTTGCGGTCATCAGCGCCTTGGAGCGTGCGGTCACGCTCTTGGACGGCACTGCCAAGAACCGTTCACCTCACATCCATCGCTGGGCGCAAGACGCACATCATGTACTGAACCCTATCTGACTATCTCCATGATTCTGACCAGAAGACTGAAAGTGTATGCCAAAGGTACAATAGTCGCAAGCCAACATGAGTCATCAATTGGGCAAGTACCGCGTCGTTCAGTAATGCTGGGCAATACAGAGGCGCTAATCACATGAAGCCGATAGGGTTGACCGTTCTTGCCGTAATACTGTTCTCTTGCAATTCAGCATGTATTCGATCGAACCCGCCTGAAGTGTCCCACCCTGCACACTCCCACTCCACTGCTCCTCCTGGTCATATCGCATGCTCTCCATCAAGTGCGGATTTCGCCGAGGTCTACCCGATGCGCGGAGGGGAGTACCTGTTCGCTCTTGCAACTCCGAAGTCGACCGGTACCCCCAGCCTCTGGCGGATAAAGTTGCCGGCCAGCATTCCGGAACGGGTCCACGATGGCACTCTTGAACGACTGATACTCCACCCCTATCTCAATCTTGCGGCTGTCCAGACTAACCAGGGTGAATTCGCGCCCGACGTGTTTCGAGTCTACCGTCTTCCCGAGTTCGTGCCCGTGACGCCTGGGAGGGCAGGCTTTATGCTTGGCTGGAGCCCAGATGGCGCGCTAGAGGCAATCTCGCGTACAGCACCATACTCTGTCGACATCTATCGGACAGACGACTCTCGCGGACCTCTGCTAACAATCAAGGGGGCCCAAGAGATATCCTGGTCGCCAAACTCCAAGTATTTTGCAGAGCTGTCGTCCCTGCGTGCCAAGGAGGCTAAACCTGGCACTCCCGAGAGGTACCAGCTTTCAGTCTACTCTCGGGAGGGGCTGAAGGCAGGTCCACGGGATATAGGTAAGTGGTTCGGTACTTTCTGCTTCTGGAGCACGGACGGCAACAGTGTATTCTTCCTGCGAGGTGAGCGCGGTGCGAGAAACCTACTTAGGTACGATTTGTGCGCAATGAAGGAGACCGTCGTGACTGGTCCTCCGCAATTCAAGTCTCTCCAGAGCTTTGCGTCTTGGTCTCGCGACTACTCAGTTGTTGGGCTTGATGTGATGCGCACGGACGGCTCGACCGGCGTTTATGTGCTGCGAACCGACGACATGAAGTGGACGCACGTCGGTACTGGTTTGGACGTATCCAGTCCAAGGCTTTCCTCTACCGGACTATGGGTGGCCTACTATTCCAGAGAGAAACGCGACAAGGCGTATGAGCTCGCACATCCGCATGCGGATGTGCGCCTCATCCAAAGTAACGGTTCAGGCAAAAGTCATCTGCTTCCCAAGGACGTGACCAGCGTACGGTGGGTGGCCGGCGTGGATGAGGGATACAGCGTCGGCAATGACGGTTGCATCTACTCTGTTCGGCCTCCTTCTTCTGTCAAGTAAAGAGGTGGATTTGCAATGTGAGAGCCGGCCTCCTCGGATCACAACGTGTGTCTGAGCCGTGTCTGGTCAGCGGTCGCAATTAGGTCGACCTGTGGCCGAGCGGGGTACGCCCCGCAGCTATACACACCGCTCAGGCGGCGCGATGATAGCGTTTCCGTCCTCGGAACGGTTGACTTCGCCGCGCAAGCACCGCTATAATAGCTACGTATTCGCGGGAATAGCTCAGTGGTAGAGCATCTGCTTCCCAAGCAGAGGGTCGCGAGTTCGAGCCTCGTTTCCCGCTTGGCTTTTGGCAAGGCCCCGGCCATTGCGCCGGGGCCTTGTTCTATCCTAGTCTCAACGCGCGGCGCCGCGAAAGGGCAATTGCAACAATAATGTCTACCCAGAACATCGAGATCACCACGCTGCCGAACGGCGTTCGCGTTATCTCCGAGACGGTGACGCACGTTCAGTCGGTCTCGCTGGGAATCTGGGTGGCTGTGGGCTCGCGCGACGAGGCGGCGCCGGTTCGCGGCATCACACACTTCATTGAGCACATGCTCTTCAAAGGAACTCCGAGCCGGACCGCTCATCAGATAGCAGACGAGGTGGAATCGCGCGGCGGCAACCTGAATGCGTTCACCGACAAGGAGTACACCTGCTACTACGCCAAGGCGCTTGCAGAGCACACTGAATTGGTCCTGGACGTGCTGAGCGACATGGTGCTGCACTCCTCTCTGGAGCCCGATGAGCTAGCGCGAGAGCGCAATGTGGTGCTGGAGGAAATAAAGCGCTACGAGGATGCGCCGGACGACACGATCCACGACATCTTCCTTCAGACCCTGTGGAACTCGCACCCGCTGGGCAAGCCTGTGATAGGCACCAAGAAGACGGTCTCCGGCCTCGAGCGAGACCACCTGAGCGGATACATGACCACGCACTACACTCCGGACCGAATTGTGGTGGCCGCAGCCGGAAATGTGCCTCATTCGGAGCTTGTGGAGATGGTGAGTGCACGCCTGGGAGGATTGACAGGCAAGCGTGCACCAAGAAAAGACACGGCACCCGAGGCATCTGGACAGAACAAGCAGGTTCGCAAGAAGACCGAGCAGGTCCACTTCTGCCTGGGCGGCACCGCGTATGCACAGGGCAATGACGACCGGTACGTGCTCACCGTGATCGACATGGTGCTTGGCGGCAACATGAGCAGCCGCCTTTTCCAGGAGATTCGCGAGAAGCGCGGGCTGGCCTATGCCATCGGCACCTACAGCATGTCGTACCTCGAGGGCGGCTGCTTCGCCATCTATGGCGGCACCAGCCCGCAGACATACTCGCAGGTGGTGGACCTCTGCCGGACAGAGATGCACAAGGTGCGGACCGAGAACCTGACGCACGACGAGGTGAGCAAGGCGAAAACACAGGTGCGCGGCGCCCTGGTTCTAGGGCTCGAGAGCATGAGCAGTCGTATGATGCGCATGGGCAAGTCGATGATCTACTTGGGCCGCGTAGTGCCCATTGAGGAGATACTCGCGAAAATTGTGGCCGTCACACACGAAGACATCGACCGCGTTGCCAACACAATTCTGGACGAGAGCAAGATGACTCTAGCGGGCATCGGGCCGCTCGGAAAGGCCTAACAATTGATTCGCGTGGCGGTGTGCGGTGCGGCGGGCCGCATGGGCCGCGAGGTGGTTCGGGCTGTGCTCGCGGAGCAAGACTTGCAGCTTGTGGCTGCGGTCGACCGCGAGCTGGTCGGCGCCGATGCGGGAACTCTCGCCGCATGTGATCCGTGCCGAGTGATGATCCGGGCTGACCTTGTCCAGGCGCTCGCGGATACCTCTCCGGAGGTGATGGTCGACTTCACCATTCCCTCCAGCGCGATGGGCAACATCCGGTCGGCAATCGCTGCGGGAGTGTCGCCAGTAGTCGGCACGACGGGCCTCTCGGAAGCAGACTTCTCCGAAATCGGGTCCCTCGCCCAAGCTGCCGGAGTCGGCGCACTGGTTGCCGCTAATTTCGCCATCGGCGCCGTATTGATGATGCGGTTCGCCGCCGAGGCCGTGCGGTACATGCCCGAGGCCGAGATTATCGAGCTTCACCACGACAACAAGCTCGATTCCCCTTCGGGCACCGCCATCATGACTGCGAGAGCCATGGCCGCCGCCCGCGAACAGCCGGCCAGAGCGGAACCCGAAGGGGCTGTGGAGAAGATACCGGGCGGCCGCGGTGCAGTCTACGAGGGCATCCATATCCACAGCGTGCGGCTTCCCGGCTACGTTGCGCATCAGGAGGTCATTCTCGGCGGGCTCGGGCAGACTCTCACGCTTCGCCACGACTCGCTGGACCGCAGGAGCTTCATGCCGGGTGTCGTCCTTGCTGTTCGCAAGGTCCGCGGCCTAACTGGACTTGCAATTGGACTTGATGCGGTGATGGGGTAACGATAAGTCGCGGTCGCGCGCGCAGCCTAACGAACATGCACGAATTGTGTTACGGCAAGAGCGAGCACTTCCGCTAGTCCTGAGCCCGGCTCAGCCGTATCGAGCCGGAGTCAAAGGACGCCGCCTAGACCCACGCATCCTTCGACTGCTCGACGATGCGGCTGTCGAGCGCTCAGGACGAACGGGTTTAAGGGCGAGGTCAGACGATGACACAGTGCGCACCCTTCGACCCTTCGGCAAGCTCAGGGCAGGCCAAGTCGACGATGCGGCTGTCGAGCGCTCAGGACGAACGGGTTTAGGGGCGCTGTGGGCGGGACGCCGACGCTCCGCGCCTTTGGTAGAAGTCCGCGAAGGCGGACTTTCTCATGTTTGGCTATCTCATAGCGTAGCACACGGCGGAGGCAGCCGAGTTTGGGTACTTTAGGCCGGTTCGTGTCTGCTGGTCCGTGGCACCGAAGCCGTGTATATTC
>VFKD01000192.1 GCA_009885735.1 bacterium | reverse complement strand
GGAAGGCGCGCCAGGACGCGCGCGGAATCTGCCTCGAAGAGTGTGATCGTGCCGCTGGTGTCGCCTGCTGCAATCGTACTCCCGTCCGGGGAGTATTCGACCGAGCAAGCCGTCTCCTTTGGATCTATCGGATAGCGCATGAGCTGTTTGCCGGACTTCGCGTCGTGAAGGGTTGCATAAATTCCATTGGCCGATACGACTATTCGCGATCCGTCCGGAGAGTACGCAAGATCTGAATGGATGAAGCTGTCCGTCTGGAATTGGAGAATTGACTTTCCGGTTGATGTGTCCCACTCCCGCACGACACCGGATTGGCTGCCAGTGATAAGCCTCTTGCCGTCGCGAGATACCGCTACGGCGCTCACATGGCCGCAATCGTCTGCCACTGCGAGCGTCTTCCTGCCGGACTGGAAGTCCCACATCGCGGCCGAATCGTCTGTGTCCACGGCGGCAATCCGTTTGCCGTCCGGTGAATAGCAGATATTGCTGGAGCCGTTGTACCGGTCCGTTATGGTCTTAATTCGTATTCCGGATTTCGCGTCCCAAACGGAGATTCGCTTGTCTTGCGTACCGACGGCGATGAAGCGGCCATCCGGCGAATAGGCAGCCGAGCCTACCGCTCCTCCCAATACGTCAAGTTTTAAATGGCTCTTGCCAGTATCTGCGCTGAGCAATTCAACTCCGTTATTCGCTGCAGCGCTAGCGTCCGCCCACGCGATCAGCATGGTGCGGCCATCCAATGAATAGGCAAGGGACCGAATCGGCCCGCGCCTGCCATCAAGTGCAAGGAGCTTGCGGCCTGTGCTGCTGTTCCACACAGCCAGCGATCCGTCGCGTCCTCCGGCCAGGACCTTCGTGCCGTCTGGAGAGAACTTCACGGCGGTGGCATGGTCCCTGAAGCCGGCCAAGGACAATTGCACTCTGCGCGTCTTCCAGTCCCAGATCTTCACCGACTTGTCGTCGCTGCCGATTACAATGCGACTGCTGGCGGCCGAGAAATCGGCGCAAGTGACGGCGCCTGTGTGACCTCCTAGGGATGCAACCATTTCCCCATTGTCAACATCGAAAAATAAGGGTTTATAAGGTTGAATGCGGACCCAGGGTACATTCTGAGAGGCGTGGATGGGCAGCATTCTCAGTCCGTCCGGAGAGGTTGCCAGGGCGACAACCGGGCTTCCCCACGCGGAGAAGCGGGTTGGTCCTACTAGACTGATGCGTGGGGCTGCATCGAATGCGAGAACTGTCCGGTCAATTGCGACAATGGCAAGGCGAGAACCGTCCGGTGAATACGCCATCGACGAGATGCCGGCAGTGCCTGTAGGGACACTCGGGGCTCCAGATGCGGTGCTCGGGTCCCGGAGCATCACCGTTCCATCTTGGCTGCCAGTGAGTAGGCGGCGTCCGTTTGGTGAGTATGCAACGGCAGTGACGGCGGAAGCGCCTTCGGAGGAGTGACCGCGAGCAACATACTCCTCGCGGAAAGTTTTAAGGGTCCAGCACCGTGCAGAGGCATCGCCGCACCCAACCAATATCTGATTACCGGGTCTAGTGAAGGCGATCGAGGTGACGCGAGATGCCTGCCTTGGCAGCACCGTAGTATGCCTTCCATTGATTGCGTCCCAAATCATGACATCTCCATCCGGGCCGCCGGCAGCGATGCTCTTGCCATCCCTCGAGTAGGCGATACACATTGCAAATCGGAGAGTGCCATCATCGACATCGAGTATCAGACGCGCCCGTCCAGTTCGGAGATCCCACACCTTGGTGGCTTTCCCTCCAACGACAATGTCTCGGCCGTCCGGCGAGAACTCGATGCAATTGAGGTAATTATCGCCGGTCAGGATCGTCTGTAGGTGACGACCGCTCGAGCTGTCCCACAGCCTAATCTCACCATCAAAGCTAGCCGTGGCAATCGTCTTGCCGTTTGGCGAGAACCTTGCCGACATCACCTCAAGTCGGTGCCCACGCAGCGTCATTAGGCAGGCGCCCGTTTCGGCGTCCCAGATTCTAGCGGCCTCCTCCTTGCCAGACCTTCGTGCCGGACCTGCCGCGGTCAGAATCCACCTGCCATCCGGCGAGTACTCGACTGAGTTAACCGGCCCAGGGTGGCCAGACAGAGTGAGCTGCAGCTTGCCGGTCACCGAATCCCATACATGGGCCAGGCCGCCATCGCTCGCCGTCGCAATGCGCTTTCCATTCGGCGAGAAGACTGCTGCCTTGATTCCACCGTTTCCTGGGGATATTGTCTGTACTTGCGGATTCGCGAGTCGATACCAATAGCCCCACTCAAAGCCGCGCTCATAGCCCGGGCCGCTCATCTCGGCAAGAATACTCCGAACGCGAACGAGGTTGCCGGCGTTCCAGTATTTATCTACTAGATTCATATTGGCCACATAGAGGTTACGTCTGGATGCCTCCGAATTCCGGTCCGATTGCCGCTTCTGAATGATGGCGGTGACCGCCAGAGCAGCCATGACGGTGAGAATAGCGACGGAAACAGATGCAGTCCGCAGCACGCCTCGCCGATACGCCTCACGCTGCCTGCGCACCTCCGCGTCCGGCATGTGAGTGGCAATCCAAGCAGCGCTGAACACGCGCGCGTAGATGCGGTTGCGAACCCTCAACCTTCCGCCCTCGCTGCGGACCACGCCCGAGAGGTGAAGCTGGCTCACTAGCGGATTGGTTTCGTCGTTGGCTACAGGCTTACCGGAGACTACGCAGCGATAGAGCAGCAACACGTCCGTGAGAGGCAGTATGCCACGACGCACCGCGTGAGAAACATGAGTGAGGTTGTCGTCGGTCTTCTCAGCAGCTCGGTTCAAGAACGCCTCGGTACAGGCCGCGTCGACAAAGTGCTCCGGATTCGAGATAGGCGATGGGTTGCGAAGCCGTTCCGACACAATCTGGCACAGGCGCTGCGTGAGATACGGGTGTCCGCCGGTCCAGTAGAGGATTCGGCTGAGAAGCGCCTCGGCTTGAGAAATGGGACGAATAGGACTTATGGGACTTATGAGACCCATTGCAAGGGGAGCAGCTTCGCTGGCACTGAAGTCCTTGAGGACAATTCGTCGGCCTATGTTGAAAGGCGACATCTCAGAAATTCGTATCAGGTCAGAAGGAGATGCCACACCCACGAGGCAGAAGGTGAGACGATTGTAGAGCGGATTCTGGGTTCGCTGATTGTAGCACTCGCGAATCGCCGTAAAGAACTCGTCGGCATGAAACGGCAAGCTCTGGGTGATGTCTATCTCGTCGACGAAGATAACGAGGGTCTGAATCTGTGGCAGCACGATGTCGCGAAGAGCCCCATACCAGCGCTGGAGCGGGCTGAGGCGCTCGTTGAGGAGCCAATAGGCTTCCAGCTCCTGTTCCATCCCAAGCTGGCGGCCTACCTGCCCCAGCAGGCCATCATACCACTGCTCGCAGGTCAGGTTTATGCCCAGCGACGTAAGGTCGATCACGGCCACCGACAGGCCTGATTCGCGCAGACGAACCGCAGTGCGCACCATCAGGGATGATTTGCCCATCTGCCGCGCCGTGAGGACATAGCAGAACTCCCCGGCGCTCAGCGCGGCGTAAAGCTCGTCATCGGCCTTGCGGGCGATGTACGACGGCGCGTCGTGCGGGAGAGTTCCTCCGACCCGAAAAGTGAAATCTTGCACTTTAGGATTCATGGTAAGCGGCGCTCCAAATATCTTGCGTAGAGGGGGCATCGAATGCGGGCGTGTCGTTCCGTCTCGCCTGAGATTGCGCCGGCTGCGCGAAGACGATAGAACGTCTCCTCGCTTAGCGACGAGCCGCCCGCAATCAGGTCCCGTACCGCGCAAGAGAGGCTCTCATCCCTGGACAGGAGGCTGCGCAGCCTCCGCAAGTGACTGCCGAAGAGTCCATCCTCCCGGTCTGCCTGACGCTCAAAGTCATCTATGCCGATGGATTGATTTGCCATTTCGCGCAGGCCGACGTGCGACAAATAGGGATGGCCGGCAACAAGGTTATAAAACCGCGACATTACCGCGTCGGTTTTTAACGGACTGCCGAATCTCTTGTTCAGTTCGCCGACCTCTGATAGAGTGAAATCCGTCAGTGTTACCCGAATGCCGACATTAAACGGCGATTGATTCAGATCGGTAATAAAGAGCTGGGCCTCCGTGGAGTAGGCGAGGACCAGGGTCAGATGCTTCCACGGACCGCCGGGGTCGAGTGAACGCGCGTTATGCCATGCGCGAAACAGCGCAAAGACGTCGATTCCATAGGGTCGCTCAAACAGGCGGTCGATCTCGTCCAGCCCCCAGACGAGCGGCGTGTCCAACTCCTTGAGGACCGACTTGCGCACATAGCCCTCGAAGTTTGCATTCGGGGATCGTCTCGGGTTCCAAGAGTCGTTCGGAGGGTCGTCGAGCGACAGCTGCTCGGCAATGGCGTAGGCAAGCGCGCGATAGAAGCTGTCCGCCGTTGCCATCTCCTCGGTGCTCAGCCGTCGCAGGTCACTCTGGACCACGCTTGCGCCGGCCATGCGCGCCTGTTCGAGGCCCTTGGCAAGCAGTGATGTTTTGCCGGTCTGTGCGGGACCTTGAAGCAGGATGACACTCTCGAACCGAGCCACCGCGTCGCTGAGTCGCTGGTCCGCGGGACGCATAACGTAGTGCGGGTCGCTGGGTTGTTGGATTGCTGGACCGGCTGTGTGGACACTCTGCGAACTGCCCGCTGGCGAATGCCCATTGCCCACAGTCGTTCGCTGAATCTCATGTGCAAGGCGAGTCATATCCTCCGGCGGCTCCAGCCTCTTGAACACGGTCTCCCGTGCCTGCTCGTACAGCTTCAGGGCCTGATAGCGCTCGCCGCTGCGGACCAAATCGACCATCAATTCTCGCCAAACCCACTCCTCCGACGGCTTGATCTTCATGAAGAGGCGGAGGTATGCGGATGCCGCTGCGTGGTCTCCCTGCTCTCGGCAGGCCGCAGCAAGTGTCTTGAGGGCGCTTAAGTACTGTCCGCGCAACTTTTCACGCTCACCCCGTACCCATCCGTCGTCCCAAAGCTCCAGGAGCGGTGCGGAATGCAGCTTGACGGCAGTCTCCAAGGCATCGACTGTACCTTGGGCAATGGCCTTCTGGAAGGTGACGATGTCCGCCTCCGCGCCGTCCAGATTTAGCCGCAGGAAGCCCTTCTGAGACTCCATTCGAACGGCGTCCTCCCCAAGTGCCAGCCGCACTTGACGAGTACTTTGGTGGAGGCTGTCGAGGCTGCCGGTCTCCGGCCAGAGGGCTTCCGCGATGGGAACCGTGGGCACGAGCCTGTTCGCGCGCAAGGCTAGGAAGGCAAGCAGGCGATCGCTCTCCCGCAGCTCGAGGCCTCGTACGGGTACGCCGCTCTGAAGAGCCTCGAAGGCGCCAAAGCAGCGCAGGAGCAGCTTGCACTCGTTCGTCGTCTCCACAGCGAATGCTCCTTCTCTCGCGCTCCACCACAAACAGAACCTGCAAAGAGCATCTTCCGCGTCTCTGCACTTGGGTCCTGCCTATTATGCGTCGAACTCGGGCTAGTCACGCATCTGTCACGAGCCAGTCAGCGTGGCTTCATGGGTCTGTACATCCGCCCGTGTTACCTTAAGCAGCGACCAATCGGGCATGTGACGCCCAACGCATGAACCTGGTCCAAGCCCGCACTATTCACATTGCTCGGTAAAGGCGCACAGACAAATAGGCCGTCATTCCCGCATGTCCTTAGCGGGAATCCAGTCTCGCTGTTCTGGATTCCTGCTTTCGCCCGAATGACGGGGCTGCGCCGACACCTTCATGAATAGAACGGGCTAGGGTCGCACAAATTATGTCCTAAAACGCACTCTTGCAAGGCGCTGATTAGGACGCACAAGCAAACCGGCGAGCACGTGGAATCCCGTGTGCCGCCCGATCCCACTGGAGGGCGCTCATGAACCGATTCGACCGCACTACTACCGCCGGCAGCTCTCGACGAACCTGGGCGCGACGGCCAGACCTGCTTATGGCCGCATTCGCGACAGCTAGCATATTCGCCTGGTATGCCCGTGGGCCAATTGGTCTGCAAGCGGCGCTCAACTCCGGTCCCGACAGTGCGGAGCTGGCAGTTGCGCAGGTTCTCGCGAGGCTTCCGGAAGTAGATCGAGTTCCTGAGCTGGTGAGATTTCTGCAGAGTCCAAACCCAGGATTGCGTTATGCGGCGGCAAATGCACTCCGCGACCAGAAGGGTCCGGCAGCAGCCGATGCGCTCGATCTGGCGTATTCCGACAACTCTGCTGCCGTTCGCAAGTGCGCGCTGGAGGGCCTGAAGCGAATAGATCGCCCTCGGGGGCTGCGCGTTCTCATTCAGGGACTTCAGGACGAAGACAACGTCATGCGGGAAACCGCCACGTTTCAGCTTGCGTCTGCTCTCCGCGCGGATCGGCGAGAGGGGGATCTGGCTCTTGTGCCTGTTCTCATGCGGTCTGTGGACGACCCGGACCGGGATGTCGCTGCCAGCGTAATGAGCGCACTCTGCAAGCTCACGGGTCTGGATATCCGTGCCAGCCGGCTCGCGCCCGAGCTGAAGCGCCACCAAGCCGTTGCGAGATGGAAGTCCTGGTGGAAGGCTCATGGTCGCGATTGGCCACGGAGCTTGGAATGGGAGAACCTGTGGGGCAGGCGGCCCGAGCGGGCCGATCCTGCGCCCCAATTTCGCATCACGGACATGAGTGGCAAGACAATCTCATTGTCGGGCCAGAGGGGCAGGGTGACATTGCTCAACTTCCGGGGAACCTGGTCAGCGCCAAGCCGTGTCGGCATTCCCCACATGGTGAAGCTCGACCGTGACTATCGTGACGCCGGGCTAGACATCGTTGGGTTGACGGTCGGCGAGACCAATGGGCGCAGGGCAGTTCTCGACTTCTGCAGTGCGGCTGGCTCCTCCTATCCCCAGGCGGTCTGCACCCAGCAGCTTCAGGCCGACTATGGAAACGTCACCGAGGTGCCTGCCAGCGTGCTAATCGACAAGCAGGGCCGCATCCGACGCAGGTGGGAAGGACCGCGCGACCTTTCCACGTATTCGCGAGCCATAGAAACGCTTCTCTCGGAATAGCGAAGTAGGCCTCGATGTCGTCTGTCCGCACCCGTTTCGGATGTGTCACGAATCTGTCAGCGATACTTCACGATTGCTTCACGCATCTGTACATTGGGCCGTGATAGGCTTATCCTAGTAAGGTGAAGTGGCCGTAAGCAGGCAGCTCACCCATGCGCAACAAAGGAGATTCACGAAGATGAAATCGGTAAAGCTGAGTTCCGTCATCCGTCTGGTCTGCTGTATGGCAGTGACCGCGGTGGCCGCCGTCGCCCTGTCTGCCGCTGCAGCCCGTGCTCCCGTCTCCAACGGGAATCCCTCCGCAACCGGAGACTATGTGCGCTCGAACGGTGCGCACATGGTCATCAACGCCATCAAACACAAGGACGGAACCACGACCGGTGAAATGAGGTATGAGTCGGCCGATGGGGGCCAGATCATCATCGTGGCCGTCGACAACGTGATCTTCGTCGGAAACAGCGCCTACATTCACGGAATCGTGACCGCCGACACCTACGGTGGACTGATTGGATTTCACTCGTACCATCACGTAGTCGACAACGGCGAAGGCGCGAACGATCCGTCCGATCGGGCGTCCATCTTCAGGAACTCGAAGACGCCGCTGGACCCGATTACTTCCGTGGCTTCCACCTTTGCAATAAATAGCGGCAACATCCAGGTTCGCGACCGCTAACTCTCACGCCACTCGGTAGGCAGCCAACCCGTCGCCTGGAACACTCTCAAGCGGCGTTTGTTCCAGGGGCTGGGTCGGCGAGGATTGCCGGCCCAGCCCCATCCAAATCTGCACATCAGATGTTCTTGCTGTCGGGTCTGGAGCCGGGTCGGGCCCGTCACGCATTTGTCAGGCATCCGTCAGCGTGGCTTCATGCGTATGTACATCAGGCTGTGATAGATTAATTACTGTGTGGTGAGAGTGGTCCTGAATAAGGCCGCTCAACTACCACAATAACAAAGGAGACCTACGAAGATGACGACTGCAAAGCTGAAATCCGTAATCCGTGTGACCTGCTGCGCTTCTATGGTGGCACTCATATTGCCAGGGCTCGCCATCGGCGCAAAGGCCCAGCCGGTCACCGTCCGCGCCTCCGTCGCAACCGGCGGCGTCCAAGGGAACGGCGACAGTCCCGGCGCGAACGGCGCCCGAATCAGCGCGGATGGGCGGTTCGTTGCGTTTCGGTCGCTCGCGACCAACTTGGTGGCAGGAGGCGACACGAACGGCTTCTCCGATATCTTTAGGCGGGACCTCCAGTCGGGGCAGACCATACGGGTCTCTGTAGTTAATGTGTTACTTGGCACGGAGACTGACGGTAACAGCAACAACCCGAGCATCAGCGCGGACGGAAACCTCGTGGCATTCACGTCACATGCTGCCAATCTGGTCCCAGGCGACGGGAACGTCGCATCCGATGTATTTGTGCGAAATATTGCGGCCGGCACGACCACGCGCGTCTCGGTCGCAAATGACGGGGCAGAGGGAGACTCTGGAAGCGACTCATCGGCCATCAGTGCGCTTGGGAACATCATCGCGTTCAGGTCAGACGCCACAAATCTGGTCCCAGAAGGAGACACGAACGTCGCATCCGATGTCTTTGTGCGGAATATTTTGGGCACGCCGACGACCACGCGCGCCTCCGTTGCAACCGGCGGCGCCCAAGGGAACGGTGGAAGCGGTAGTAACCAGGTGGCTGTCAGTGCCAATGGCAACGTTGTGGGGTTCACTTCGGTGGCCAGTAACCTGATTCTAAATGACACCAATGGGGTGAGCTCGGACGTCTTCGTACGAAATCTCGGGACCAGCACAACGACGCTCATCTCGCAAACAACCCTCGGGCTGCAGGGATTTAATAGCAGCTGGTCATGTGCCCTTAGCTCGGACGGGATGATTGTGGCGTTCGTGTCCAATAACGGTATGGTTAATGGCGACACGAACAATGCAGCGGACGTCTTCGTGCGGGACATCATCACTGGGACGACCACGCGCATCTCTGTCGCCAGCGGAGCCAACGGCACGGCAGGTAATCTTGGCAGTGGTGTCAGCCCCGACGGTACGGGGGGGATCGACATCAGCAGTGACGGCAGGTATGTGGTCTTTCGATCCAAAGCCACAAATCTTATCAAAGTTGACAAAAACAACTTCGAGGACGTGTTTTTGCGAGACCGTCAGGCAAATAAGACCACCTTGGTCTCCGTCGCATTTGGCGTTACCACTCCGGCCAATGGACTGAGCGTTGGCCCTTCGATGAGCGCCGACGGGCGATACGTGATGTTCTGCTCCTATGCGAGCAACCTGCTTGCGGCCGGCGTAGACAATAACGGGTGGCAGGACGTCTTTGTGCGAGGCCCGCTGTTCTAGCACGGTGAGGGTCTGGGCGCAGAGAACGTGATCCGAGACTGAACAGGCCGCAGCCCTAACAAGGCTGCGGCCATTCTTTCTGAGTGGTGCGCGGGGGTTCACCTCAGGGGTGGATGATTGTGACTGCACCCTGGGTCATGCAGATACCAGCCGGCTGCGGGATCCGATTCGGCCCACGGCTGGATAGCCGATTCGCAGGATGGAGATCACCGGTGCGGCGTTTCTCGTGCGGAGAATCCCAGAAAGCGTCAGGCGGTCGTCGCCTACTTCGTAGTCTCCAGACTCGATATCAATGGCGATGTACCGTCCGCGATTTCCGACCTCCACCTGTGAGCGAATGTGATCTTCGTAGAGCGCCTCTGCGCGATCAACAACCTCGGTGCTTGTCATTGCGTAACTCCCTCATCGGGGTATTCTACCACTCTATGGCACGAACATTCCTGATGTTGAGCTTGTCGCTTCTCGCGAGCATCTATCCCTTTGCTGTCCCTGATGTCCCAGGGTATTCAGATCCGGACTCATCTCGCCGCCATGGGCGAGTGCGCGTCGTGGGCCACTCCCTCGTCGATGCAGGCGGCCCGTTCCTTGGGCTTGGAGCGTCGTACTTCACGGCGCTCTGGCGCTGCCGCAACGACCGCGCCCGCCTCAAAAGCGACCTTGCCTTCCTCTCCCGCAGCGGCTTCAACTACGTCCGCATGCTCTCGATGGTCGGCTGGAACCCGTCGTGGAGTGGACTTGAGATCGCACCGGTGTCGTTCGTAAGCAAGGCCGGCAAGCAGGTGGAGGCGTGGCAGGACTACTGGCTGCAGCTTCGCGAACTCATCGACTTGGCGTATGACAAGTACGGCCTGCGTACTCAGATCACTCTGTTCGCGGACTCACAGCTCATGCCGAGCAAACCTGCGAGAATCGAGCACATGCGAAGGCTGCTCGCCGAGGCGGTGCCTGGCCGAGAACACAAGATTCTGATGATTGAGGTCGCAAACGAAGCCTGGCAGAACGGTTTTCCCGGCGAGGAGGGCGTTGCCGACCTGCGGGAGTTCACGAAGTACCTGGCAGACGGGACGCAGGTACCCATCGCGATTACCTCGAATCACGCAGGATCGTTCTCAGACCTATACAAGGGCAGTGCAGCCGACGTCGCCACCTGGCACTTCAGCCGCGACAAGAGCGCCGAGGAGGGTTGGAAGCCGGTTACCGACTGCTGGGACTACGGGTACCTGCCCGGGCTGCCGCCCGTGAGCAGCAACGAGCCTATTGGTCCGGGGTCGTCGGTGGCCGCCGAGAAGGACGTGGTGAAGCTCGTGATGGCCGCTGCGTTTGCCTACACTGCGAAGCTGCCTGCGTACGTCTTCCACAGCTCTGCCGGAGTTCAGGGGAAGGCGCGCTTCGAGGAGATGGCCGGGATTGAGAGCGTTGGCCGGGTGCTGAGCTTCCTTCCTCGCGACCTGGCAAACTGGCGCCGCAACGACGGCAAGGAACCGTCTGCTGTCTTCACGGCCTACGCCGCCGGCAAGGCAAATCGGTACTGGTCCGAGGTCGACTCCTCAACGGATGGCTGCCTTCGCAATGTCGGCAGCCGCAAAGGCGACCGGTTCGTCTGCGTGCCGATCGGCATTCGTCCCGGCGGGCTGCAGCTCCAAGCACGGGAGAGCGTGCGGTACAAGGCATACGATCCTCTGACGGGCGAGGTGGTTCGGTCGGGCACGGTGCGGAAGAGTGAGATGGTTACGCTGCCGCAGGGGGCGGGGGCTTATATCGTTGTGGGGAGGGTGGTGCGCCACTACCACCTGGACCGTGAACCGCCGTTCTGGGAGCCATCTCAATAGCACCTACTCACTCTTCTTCATGAAGTGAGTATGATCCGGATACACATCGTATTCCTGCTCGAACTCCGCATAGAACTCGTCTTCCGTTACTGAATGTCGGTAATAGATATATGCCTGCCCATCCATGCTGTCCCAGCCGAACTCCGGCACAGGATACCCTCTCTTACATCTCTTACAGTTGTTGCTACCGAGATACGCAAATCCGTGGTCGGGGGCTACGTAGGGCGTGTAGTGACCACAGTATTTGCACCTGACTTGCAATGCGTATGCACGCCTTCGCAGCTTCATAAGCCATGAACTGTGTTTCCATGCGGCGACGCTGACGCGGTACAGGATGTCATCATCAGTTTGAACTACGCTAAGTACCCTTTCGCAGATTCGAATATGAGGGCGAAGGTCCTCACTCAATTGTGGACAAGAGGCCACTGTCTCTGTAAAGTGCGACAGAGCTACCTCATAATCTGCGCGATCGTATGCGTCAACACCCGGGCGTAGAATCCGTTTGCCCAGATCAACGCCAATGGTCTGGACGACTCGCGCTAGACTCCTAACGCTAAGGGTCTCGATATCGGACTTCATGGAGCGCGTGCCAACAGTTCCATCAGGCAAGAAGAACTCCGTAGAGATTCTCGGTTTTGTTCGGTGCATAGTTGCTATTAGTAACCTGTCTGCCCGTATCGTCAACGCAGGGCACATTTCTCATTGCTGTGCAGGGCTCGTCATGCCGTCACGACACCTTGACAACTCATCCAACGTTGAGAGGCGATCCGGCAGCTTAATGGCAGCACCAGACCCGTCTGTCATCATGCGTCCGGCACATTAGCAGAAAACACGTATACCAAGAACCCCTGATAGAACTCAAACTTGTATATCAACCCACCGATACCATCGCGACTTATGCTACACTTGAAGATATCAGGTTCCGACGTTGGGACCAGCGTGTATTGGATTCGATCTGCCAAGTCGCGGACAGCTTCAAATCGATCTCGCCGAGGCGGATGTTGGGTTGACGCGGATGTCAGGCTCGCTCCAAACACTTTCCAGTTGCCAACATGGGCACATCCCGTCGCTCGGAACCACTCCGCGTATGCAACGGCACTCATGACGTGCTTGAACCTATCAAGGTCGACGTTGAATCCTCCCGTCAGTTCCCCATTTACCACGATGGGTCTTAGGCCCTCGAGTGTCGCCTTGGTAAGTGCAATGCTTCGGCGGAACGCCCTCATTACCTTGCCCAAGGCGAGCGACCTAGCGGCATCATTAGTAGAAAAGTGGAGTACTATGACGTTCCGCACGTACTCGACATCAAGCGAATTATCAAGATTGTGTTTGATGCACGATGGTACAGTTATTAGATTGGTGCGATTCTCAGGCGGGAAGAACGACTTCGGGGGAGCGTGCTCCTTGGTGGTTGCATCAGCATTGCACATGTAGCAATGTGGCATTGCGTTCTCCTCTCGCTTATCCTGAACGCGTCGGTGTATCCAGCGATTACCGTGGTTGTCATGCGAGACAACACTTGTTCGCAAGGTCTGTTTCAATCAGCATCTTGACGATCATAGTTAGGCGGCGTCCACTGAACGTGCTTGCCATTTACCACGTAAAACCATTTGCCACCAGAGTCTCGCAGCAGAGTATGGTCCGCCGTTTGGATACCCCACCAACTCTGTATTGTAAGGAGGACGTTGCCATCAGATTGGATCGAGGTGTACTCTTCCCTTATCCCAGTCAGGAGGAAGTAGCCTATAAGAAACCACACTACAGCGAGCCCATCTAGGGACGATGTCCTACCCTTATGTCCGTTGCGGCCGCTGGTTACCAGAAGGAAATGTGAGACGCCAATGGCAAGGGCACCCAGGCTCGGCCAAAGCCACCGGGACAACAGGCCACCTAGACCTGCAACCACACACACACCGTACATGATGCCAGCAAGGATGCGGCAACGGGCATGATGGGCGCGCGAGGAATCGTCATCCGTGCCACTGTCATCGGCTACCTCACTGCGGGCAATCAAAGCGTACCACGGTGCCATTCCAAGCAGGGCAACCGAGCAGATTACGGCGTCGGCATTATCTCCCATCGCAACTCCTTCCGGCCAGCTAGTTCAATCCTATCCGGGATCAACGTGCGCTAGCTCTTGCTTTTGAGAGACACAATCGCTCCGCCAGCAACCAACCCGATGGCAAGGAATTGAACTGCAAGTATCCCAGTGTCTACGCCTACGGCTCCCCTCGGGGGTGTGAATAGCAGCCGATACCCCCGGGAGTAAGAGCGGCCATAGGTGCCCATCCCGGTCTTCCACGGCGGGACGACGAGCATGGATACTGTTATCGTAATACCGAGCCACATTGCGATGAGTTGCTTGCGGTTCATTGGCCCACACCTCCTGGGGTTCATCTGCTGGTCTAGTCAAGAGACCGCAGGTCCCTAAGGTCATGCATTTCGAGCAGGTCCATTGCATGCAGGGTAGCCAAACAGAGAGCTTCTGCGTAAGTGGCTGCAGCCCAGGTGTAGCCCGACTGCATGCTCTCCACCTTCGAAGTAACCCTACAATGCCACATGACGGCGGGATCTCCGTGCAGGATGGAATAATAGTCGAACTTGTACAATAATCCCAGCTTTTGCTCGATCAGAACCGCAGAGCCATATTCCGTAGAGTAGGGTGGAGGGTCCCCCGTCCCGTCCAGAACATCTTGGTGAACGAACGCATCCCGTTCCGGATGGGTCATACCATCCCACTTGCTTCGGTCGATTACTGGTTCGTATTTCAATTGACTACCTCCTCACAGACCTCTGTGGCCGCACGATCTGCCGTCCGTCAGGGAGTCTTGCATGACGAATGCGACAGCGACTTAAGCCATTGGGTTGTCTTGGCCGTAATTACCACGCCCGCTTGTTCGGGCATGTGCATTGAGAGTATTTCTGCCCGCACCCTCCACACCACTTGGGTGTACTGACCGACGGTGCCGGCTCGACTGTCTTGCGAAAGCGTAGGTCTGTCAGAAAGGTTTTAGCATTCTCCTCAATTAAGTCGAGAACAGCTTCAACATCAATGCGAAAGAACTCGCGGTTGTTCGCAAGTCGCTTATCCCTCAGTGCAGCCATGACCACCTTCTCTGCCTCAAATCGATCGGTGACCTCAAAGTAGAGTGTGACGACGTAGGGTTCCGGCACGCCGGTATGGTCAGACACCTCTAGGGCGCGGATGCGGGGATGGCGCTCGGTCTGGCCGACCTTAACGAGCCCGGGCATACAGGGATTCGTCAGGACATAGAGGAAGCCGTAGCGACACCGGCTTTCCGCTACAGTCGTCGTCTCTTGGCTCATCGGCTGCTCCTCGTCGTGTTAGGTCGGCGCACCCTGGACCCGTGACTGAAATGGTATTGCGCCCGTGGCGTCCTGGCTGTGACAATCCTTCACAACTCCAGTATAGCCTAGTGATGCGAGGAGCGCAAAGGCTGAGCGCCGGAGCTACGATAGAGCCACCAGCTTCGGCGGTCCGATCTGTTCGTGCCTCACCCAGCACGCCCCGCGCTTGCCTACTCATCTCCCGAGAGCTCTGCTTCCAACTGTTCCACCGTTTGCATGCGCTGGGTAGCGAGTTCACAGTGTCTGGCATCTGCCTATCCTCAGTCCTCTCCCGCTTTCAGGTTCTTCGGTCTTCTGCCTGTCAGCGGCTTGAAGTTGCCGGACGAGATGACCGGCTTTCCCGTCTGTTGCTCGATGTCCTTGCGCGTCCTGCCGGCCACCGCACCGCCGTCCTTTGCGTCTTTCCTAAGCGGGTCCATGCCCTGCGAATCCCGATCCCGGTGGAGCGTCGTGGTAGTCGCCTCCGCCAACATGGTCAGGATGAGCTCCATGTCGGTCATGTGGTCGCGCAGGTTCTCGCGCTCCAGGGACTTCACCTGCTTGTATTCCTCAACCTTCAGGTCGAAGGCGCCCTGCATGATCTCGTTGGTCAGGATGGCATATTCGAGGCTGGACGCTGCCCCTCGCCCTTTCCACTCATCGGTAAGGTCCTGCCGTACGGCGATGCCCCGAAGGCGCTTGTCAATCCACTCCTTTGGGTAGCCCTTCTTTTCGTAGAGCTCCTGCATTCGGGCCATGGCCAACTCAGGGTTCTCAATCTCGTCGATGCGCTCTTTGCCCACGCGCGCGAGCCAACGCTTGAACGGTTCGGCCTTGGGGCTTGGTATGGACTGGATCAGACGGAAGATGCCCTCGGTGTTCCAGCACTGGAGTTTCTGAGGCCCGCCGGCTGTTTTGAACTCCAGGGCAAGGGGGGGGACAAACTGTCCCCCCCCTTGGAGGGCTTTGCCCAGGTCCGGATCCCGCCTGCGCATCTTCTTCCAGTACTCCGAGGGATCGGCCGAATCCGTTAGTACGGCAACGATATCCGTGATGACGAACCACCACTCAGTGTCATACAGCACGCGGCGTATCTCGCGCTTCTCAAAGAGTGCAACACGGGCTTCGGATGCGCTGTTAGGTTCGTTCATCGTAGCTCCTTCGCGCGGTGTGCCGGCAGGTCCGGTCCGCACTTTCAGCGGCTTGAATAATCCACTACTCGAATGAGGTGGCATGAAAGCGGAAAGTGAGAAGAATCTCGCGTCGCCTTGGAGCGCGGGCGTCCCGCCCGCCACGCTCAGATCAACAAGGCGAATCCCGCTTCTGAGCCGAGCCCAGACCACCATGCGCCCGAGACGGGTGCGCTCCGAAGGTCACGCGAGACCCATCTGCGCCGACCCCAGACCTTGATGTGCACGAGACCGGCGTGCTCCTAACGTCACGTCAGACCCGTATGACAAGAGGGCTGCCCTACCCCCACCACGCCGAGATCAACGCCGCAAGCAGCCCCGCGCACAGGCACGGCGCAACGCGGCGGACCAGCGCGATGGGGTCGGCGCCGCTCAGCTTCGCGCTCATGAGAACCACCGCTGCCACGGGCGACATCGTCCTGCCCGCGGCAGCGCCGAGCGACACCATGGAGCCCACCTGAACCGGATTTAGCCCGGCAGCCACGGCAGGCTCGAAGAAGAACTTGAAGAGCACCTGTGTCGAAGCGATGCCGGAGCCGCAGAGAACTGCAAAGAGGGCAGGCAGGATGGCGGCGGCGGGAAGGATGAGTGCGGGACCAAGCGCGGCGGCGTGGCCCACCAACGCGCCAACTCCCACCAGCTCCACGCCCTTTCCAAAGCACTGCGCCACCACGATGAGCGCGACAATCTCCTTGAACGCATAGCCCGCGCCCTCGAAGAAGGCCTTCCCAACTCCCAGGCACTTCGCCCGCTCCTCGCTGCTGCCGAGCATTGTGAGCGACGCCGCAAACACTCCCACCAGCATGGCCGCGCCGATGAGGCGGCTTTCGAAGAGCTTCGCCGTCTCCTTGTCGGTGAGCCATTCCTTCGGAATGGGCAGCCATCGCAAGGGTTCGCCCACCACCAGCAGCAGCGCGAGCGGCAGGAGCGGAACCGCTGCCTTCAACAGCCGAACCCGTACGGCTTCGCCCGGAGGTTCGACCTCGACAGGATCATCTGCGGTCGAGCGCTTCTCCCGGCGGCTGAGCCACCAGAAGACTGCGACTGCCGCAGCCAGAGCCGGCAGCACCAGGCGCACCGAGGCCGCGACGCTGGCGGTTCCGGCAGTGTGAGTCAATGCGCCAATGGCCGCATACTCCGGCGCGCCAGGGTTGAGCAGTTCGCCGCCCATCGAACATCCAAGCAGAAGCGCACCTCCGGAGGTGACCGCCGAGAGGCCCGCTGCCCGCAGAAGCGGAATGAGGACCGAGCCGACTGCGACTGCCGCCCCGGTCTGGCTGATGACCGGGATGTTCACCACGAACCCCACCAGAACTGCACCCGGCACCAGGAGCGATTGGACCCTTCGCAGCGGGTTCGTGAGGAGACGGACCAGGTGAAGGTCGCATTCCGTCTCCTTCAGCACATAGGCAAACCCCATGGCGCAGCAGATGGGAACCACGAACTTCGGGTCGGAGAGCGCTCCAAGGAAGGTCTGGGCGATCATGTCCAGCCTGCCCGCGATGAGGCCGAGCGCGAGCGCGGCAGTTCCCAGGCTGATGCGGACGTCCACCTTCCGAACAACCG
>VFKD01000500.1 GCA_009885735.1 bacterium | reverse complement strand
GCGTGGCGTTCGGCATAATCTCGCGAGCCTCGCAGGCCGGTCTCCTCGGCGGCCCACAGCGCGAAGCGAACGGTTCTCTTGGGCTTCTCACCTAGCAGAGCGCACACCCTGGCAGTCTCAAGCACGATGGCTGAGCCGAGGCCGTTGTCCGTCGCGCCTTCCGAGATGTCCCAGGAATCGAGGTGTGCGCCCGCCAGCACCCACTCCGAGTCGGAGGCTCCCGGAATCTCCGCGAGAACGGTTCGAGCAACTCCGGAGGTCATCGAGTTGGTCATCGAAATGCGAACCGAGGGCTGTGAGCCTGCTGCGATAAGGCGTCTTAGCCGCTCACCGTCCTCGCTCGAAATGCCCAGGCTGGGAATGGGCGCCTCAGTGCGGGCGCAGACTCCGGTTCGTGGAAGGCCGCCAGGAGCGGAACTGAGGATCATCATCCCCGCCGCGCCAAACTCCACGGCAAGGGCGAGCTTCTCGCTGCGGTGCAGCTTGCGCGTGCCTACAGCGACGCCCTCGTCGCAGAGGGCGATCTTGCCGCGAACCTGTTCAGCAAATCGTTCAAAGTCCGGGCGTTGACCGTGCCCCACATCCACCAAAGCCGCTTCAACGTGGGCCGAGGAGGGTGCGTTGCCATGCGCCAGCGCGGTGAGCTGCCATTGCGCCGGCGCGACGACTTGCGCGCTGAGCGTGCCGCGCGTCCAGACCGGCACCTCAATTTCCTCGGTCCAGACCTTCGGTAGGTTCGACTTGCGGAAGAGGCCGAGTGCCCACTCTTCGGCGGCGTGCCCGCTGGGCGCGCCGCTGGTGCGTCCGCCCACGTGGTCGCAGAGCCACTGGAGCTCGGCGAAGGCGCAATGGCTGCCGATGCACTCGGCGATAATCTGATTCGAGAGGGGCAGCGGCAGCATTCGGACCTCCAGGGCGATGTTAGGGCACCTACAAGTTCGCCGGTGCGCCGTGAGGTCCTGCAAAGCGGATGTCGGCTGATGATGTGCAGGTCGACCGGATGGGGCAAGCCCGAAGCCATGGCGTTCTTAGTCTGCATCGCAGTACGAGCAACTACCCAGCCAAGAGCAGAGCCACTCGGCAATCTATTCTTTGGAGACGCCTTGAACTCCGTTCACAACCAGGCATGAATGACAGGAGTTCGGGGGTACGCAGACACCAGCTGAGTGGCCGCAGCTATTGGATGACCCTACACTGTCACCCTGAGCCCTCGACAGCCGTATCGTCGAGAAGTCGAAGGGTCCAGCCGTACCAATGTGGATACGACCGGATGCTTCGACTGCGGTTCGGAACGGCTGAACCTCCGCTCAGCATGACAGTACAATTGCTATGAGGTGTAGACTTTGTAGGAGGCGGTACCCCGACAATCGGAGTCGCTACAGGTCGCTGTACATTATGGGTGCGTACAACTCGTCGGTCTGATGCAAAGCCTCGCTAGAATATGGATGAACAGGACAAACCGGACAACGGTCTAATCCTGTCCGTCCTGTCCATCCATGCAGATCACGGCCTGATGCCCTGCCTCAGGAATCCAGCGAGAGGGTTAGGGCGTATCCCCCCGTCCTTCGGTTGCACGAAGTTCAAGCGCGCTTGATTCGCTGGCCCGCGAACGATCAGGAACCCGTACTTGCGCCACTCCCATTCCGTGTCCTTGTAGACCTTGGTGAGGCGGTCGAGGGCATCGCCGAGCCCACGCTGGGCAGTTATCGGAGGAATAGCGTCAAGAGCCACACATTGTGAGGTGGCCCTGAATTTGGCCTGGCAGAGT
>VFKD01000700.1 GCA_009885735.1 bacterium | reverse complement strand
GCGGCAGGCGAGATGATTCGAGCCGCGAATCCAAGCTGGAAGATATGGAAGCCGGAGAACTATCTTGTTGCTTCAAGCCTGCCCACGCTGGACCAGAAGTTTGTCAAAACGCCGATCCTAGGCGAGGACTTTCGTTACGTTCGGTTCAAGGTGTTGCTAGGCGGCATCCCGGTCACCGTATTCGTCGTCCACTTCCTGACGCCCAGAATAGGCATGGAGGAGATGTTCTCCAGCCCGGCCAGGTCGCAGCATAACGCCGACATTCGCCTTCAGCAGGCACATCTCTTCAGGGACGCAGTGGCTCGAGAGAAGGGCCCGCTCATCGTGGCCGGCGATCTCAACGCAACTGTGCGCTCGGCTCTCTGCCAGCCCCTTCTCGATATAGGCCTCAGAGATGCCTTTTCGGAGGTGGGTACGGGATACGGCTATACGTACGGCCATGACTCGCCGTTCAAGCACGCCTTCGCCCGCATCGACCACATCCTCTATAGCAGGCACTTCAAGGCCGATAACTGCTGGGTGGGAGGCGCGGCGGGATCCGACCATCGCCCGCTCATCGCGAACCTGTCGCTTGTGTCGCGCTAAAGCACGTGGCGGTGGCCGGTTAATACACTGGTTTTTTGGCTCGGCGCGCAGCTAAACTAGCGTGAAACGTCTGTAACCCAACTTTTGGCATGAATCGTGCGTGTGGTTAGTATGGAACAGTACGTAGATGCAGCCATCCGCGTGCCTGTCACCTTCCGTCACTCGTGCATGATTCGGGCTAGTACAGTGGCTTTCGTGTTACAATAGGCCGAGAAATATCGGCAATCTGAAGGACGGCTTGGGCCGACCAATTGAGTGGAATTTGCAAGACCAACACAAAACTCTCGCGACAGTTACGGTTCGCGATGTCCTTGAAATCATCTGGCGTCGGTCGTGGATCATCCTTCTGGTGATGGCTGCGGCCGTTGGCACCGCCTACTTTGTGTCCACGCGCACGCCTCCCCAGTGGAAGGCATCTGCTCAGTTGCTCCTGGTCCAGCGGTCGGCTCCAATGATATCGTCCACTAATGGCAGCGGCGCCAGCCCATTTGCAATGATGGGCACTGTCACTGAATCCGCAGACACTCAAGTGGCGATGCTGCAGAACATCCTCATGGCCCAGAACGCTCTGGACTGGCTGAAGAATGATGCGATCTCGAAGGGCCGGACGGCCACGGAGTTCGATGATCTCAACGCGGAGCGGCTTCAGAAGGCGATCTCCGCTGCGGTTTTGAAGGACACAAACATCATTGAAGTGACGGTGGACGCAGCCAGCCGGGACCGCGCAAAGGCGCTGGCGGACGGCCTGTGCGAAGCCTTCGTGAAGTACAAGAAGCAGATAGCCGACACAGGCCTCCAGGAGATGGTCACCAGCATTGAGACGCGGCTGACGCGTGCCAGAGCACAGATGGTGGAGGCAGATCGCCAGGATATCAACTACAAGCGTACCCATAAGCTTGTGGACGTGTCGATGGAAACCACGGCAGCCTATACCGAGTACCTTCGGCGCCACGAAGAGGTGAAGCAGGCAAAGCAGTCGCTCGAGGTGGAGGAGAAGCGCGTTCAGGCCCTGCGGGCGCAGTTGAAAGGCACCAATCAGGCGCTCACGAACAGCGGGCCCCGCGACGATACAACCGTTCTCGCGCTTCAGGCCGAGCTCGACGACCTGCAGACGCAGAGATCGAACCTCCTGCTGAAGTACACGGACGCCCACCCAGACGTGCGAAGCCTGGATCAGAATATCTCCCGCCTGCGCACGCAGGTGAGTGCCGCTGTCACCAAGGTTCTGGATCCGAACAGGCCCACGCTCGACACTCAGCAGTTGCAGTACGATCTCTACACGCAGGCTCAAACCGCCGCAGTCATCGCAAAGGCGAGCCTGGAGTCCGCCATTCGGTTTCGTGACCAGGTGCAGGGACAGATAAAGGGCATGCCGCAGATCACGATGGACTATGCGCGAATCAAGCAGCAGGCGGAGGTGGCCCGCTCGATGTACTCGTCGTTGGAGGCCGCGTTAAGCTCGCTCAATATCAATAAGGACATGACCACAGGCAATATGCAGATCTCACAGTCCGCCTGGGTGCCCGAGCAGCCGTACAAGCCCGACCGCATCAAGGACCTGGCCATTGGCGGTGGAATAGGGCTCTTCATCTGCCTTCTTACCGTTCTCCTGCTGGAGCAGGCGGACCGCAAAATACGCGATGTGGACAGCGTTCGAAGGCTCGTGACCGGTCCTATCATCGGCACGCTGCCCAGAATGTCCCGCAGCCAGATGCGCCAGATGATGAGCGGCGACACTCCATCTGTTGCGATTGAGTCTTACAATATCGCGAGGGCGAATCTCGCGCTCGCTGTCGTTCGCGACGGGCAGAACCTGCTCTCGAACGGGCATGTTATCTTGGTGGTAAGTTCCGTGCCGGGCGAGGGAAAGTCCGTCTCTGCACTCGAAATGGCTCGATCAATCGCGCGATCCGGCAAGTCAGTCATCCTCGTTGATGCGGACCTGCGCAGGCCGTCTATCAACCGTCTCATGGGCACGAACGAACAGGTAGGACTTGCGAACGTGCTGTTGGGAGAGGTGAGCCTGGAGCATGCCCTGGTGTCGAGTGAGCTAGAAACGATGGCGGTTCTTCATGCTGGGCAGGCACAGGGCAGCCCGACCGACATGATTTCGATGCCTGTGATGGCGCGGATACTCGAGGAGATGAAGAGCGAAGTAGACGTCATCGTTATCGACTCTCCGGCCTGCTCCTTGTTTGCCGACGCGCTCCTGCTGGCCCCCTATGCGGACTGCATCATGCACGTTGTCGGCTCTGGGACGGTGGATAATGACCTGGTCGCGCGGACGGCGGATGCGTTTGGCGCCGCCGCGCCGAGGACGATGGTCTACTTTGTGAATCGCGCTCCAAAGCGCTCCACACGGTCGTACGGCTATGGCTATGGGTATGGCTACGGCTACAGCCGACATGCAAACGGCAAAAGCGCGAACGGAATTGCGCACGAGAACGGCCGTAATGTTCTGAACCCAAAAGCTGTGTACGGTGACGAAAGTGACAACGAGAAGCCTACCGGTCCTGGAGATCGGGCATAGTCGTATCAGTCAGTTTCGGTGCGTTGCTGCGAACATCACGGGACCCTTCGCACTTTCGCAGTTGCACCTCTTTCCTCCCCTGTGATAGAATGGCGCACACTCGCACCTCAACCCAAGGAGCCGCTCCCTTCCATGCCCCGCTGCCGGTTCGCACTTGCCCTCCTCGTAGCCACGGCGCTGGTTGCCGGAGCGAACGCCGGATGCCGCCGGTCGGAGGCAGCGCGGTCCAATCGAGTGCATCTCACCGTGTGGAGCATGTGGAGCGGAGGCGAGGAGCAGGCATTCGTCCGGGTGCTGCGCGCATATGAGGCAGAGAACCCGAACGTCACTATCACGAACCTGGGAGCTGTGCGCGACGACACCAAGACCGTGCGCGCGATCATCGCGAATGCAGCTCCAGACCTCTTCACCCTGGCCGAGCCCGGCTTTCTGGGCGCCGTAGCCGCACAGGGAGGCCTGCGAGACCTCTCGCCGCTGTTTGCAACCGCTGGTCTCCGCGAAGCGGACTACACCCCTGGGTCTCTCTCGCAGTCTCGGTATCGCGGCAAGCTCTATGCGATGCCGTTTCTGCTGGACGCCTATGCGCTATTCTACAATAAGAAGCTCTTTCGCGAGGCAGGACTCGACCCCGAGCGCCCACCAAGAACGCTGGAGGAGCTGGCCCAGACAGCAGCGACGCTTACGAAGACCGACTCGGACGGGCGCCTGATTCAGCTCGGCTTCGCGCCCATTGCGAACCGCACGTTCAATGCCGGTGATGGGTCGCTCCTCATGCACTTGTTCGGCGTCAAGCTCGTGGACGGCTCCGGCACGCGAGCG
>VFKD01000237.1 GCA_009885735.1 bacterium | reverse complement strand
TTCGGCCAAAACCGTTGATGCCTACACGAACCGGCATTCGTAGTGCTCCTTGGTTCAAAGATGGATTCGGCGGCCGCGCATGCGCCGGCCGCCGTTGTGTGGATGGGTTGTCGCTCGCCCTTGGGCAAGACTATGACCAGAGTCTAGCACGCGGGGAAGAGCGAAGTCAACGAAACGGGGAGGGGACGGGACCGTCTTGGGACGGAGCGCGGGCGTCCCGCCCGCCGTTGACCTGCACCGGCAGTGGACGGTGCCTTCCGGCTGTGCGTAGGGCTGCGGGGCTTGCCCCGCCCGCCGTTGAACTCGTACGAGCCTCATTACCCGCTAACCCGAATGCGGCAATTCCGCGCATCCTGAGCCTGCCACGGCCGTTCCGTGGCAGAGTCGAAGGACCGTTTCGAGCCGGAGTCGAAGGGTCGATGGGACGAAGGATGACCACGTCAATCTCCCCCATAGTCCGCAGCGTCTCGCTCAGCGCGAGAATACGTAATCGTGAACCTGGCGCAGACTGCACGATTCATGGTGTTATTCACTCAAGATACCCCCAGTCGGCTAGCTGGCTGGGCAGCGGAGCCACCACTTCGGAGGTGGCTCTAGCTTTGTCTGGAGCGCGACAGGTGACTACCAACGTCTATGTAGACAGCTTCAACCTCTACTACGGCTGCCTTCGAGGAACACTTTTCGGTGGCTCGATGTCGCCAAGTTGTGTCACGCTGAGCTGCCTCAGAACCAGATTCTGCGGATTCGCTTCTATACCGCTCGGGTTGACGCTCGACCAGGAGATCCTCAGCAGCCCGTCCGTCAGCAGACCTATCTTCGCGCGCTGAAGACGATCCCGAACCTCACATTACACTATGAGCAGTTTCTCCGCAGCTCCGTGCGGATGCCGCTCGTTAGCCCACCAGTCGGCGGGCCGAACACGGTGGAAGTCTGGAAGACAGAGGAGAAGGGCTCCGACGTCAACCTCGCAAGCTACTTGCTGCTGGACGCATTCCGGAAGGAGAGTGAGGCCGCGGTTGTTATCAGCAACGACTCCGACCTAGCCCAACTTCCGCAACTCGCATGTGAAACTTTGCTGTGACTTTTTTCTTCACGCTCAGTTCTGCGCGGCTCTTCGTCGGCTTCACGCTCAGCAGATGCCGAAAAGTGAATGTAGTGAAGATTTGGCCTGTGCGTGGTTTTGATACAATGCGGCCATGTACCTGCGCAAGTGCCGAAAAGGGGACCATGCCTACTGGGCTTTGGTGGAGAGCTTCCGTACGGAGCGCGGCCCGCGTCAGCGTGTGGTCTCGTATCTCGGCTGGCTGGACGAGTGCACCCGCGCGGGTGTTGAGGCACTTGCCGAGGACCGTCCACGATGTGTGCAGGGAGCACTGTTTGATGAGGACCTTGTGCCGGACTGGCATGAGGTGGATACCGGTCGGGTGGTGGTGGAGCACCCGCGTGAATTCGGCGACTGGTGGGTGGGCCTGTGGCTGATGCAGAAGCTGGGCCTAGTCGAGCAGTTTGAGGACTGGATGCCCGAAGGCAAGGAGCGGGTGCCGTGGTCGCTGATGGCCGTGACCTCCGTGCTCTGCAGACTGTGCGGTCCGTCCAGCGAGCTTCGTATAGCCGATGCCATCTACGAACGCAGCCCTCTGGCGGACCTTCTGGGAATACCCGTCGGACGGGTGAACGACGACCGGCTCTACCGCACTCTGGACCGTCTGCTGCCGCACAAGGATGCACTGGAGGTGCACCTGCGCGCCCGCATCGGAGAGCTGTTCGAGGTCGAGTACGACCTGCTGCTGTACGACGTCACCTCCACCTTCTTCGAGGGGGCCTGCACCCGCAATGAACAGGCACAGCGCGGCTACTCCCGAGACCAGCGCGGCGACTGCAAGCAGGTGAACATCGCTCTGGTCGTCACCCGGTGCGGCCTGCCGCTGGGGTTTGAGGTGTTTGCGGGAAGTACGCACGATTCGAAGACGGTTGAGCACATCGTACAGGTGATGGAATCGCGCCATGGAAGGGCGGACCGCGTGTGGGTGATGGACCGCGGCATGGCCTCCGAGAGCAATCTAGCCTTTCTGAAGCAGGGGGGCCGACGCTTCATCCTCGGCACTCCCAAGTCTCAGCTGAGAAAGTTCGAACATGAGCTTATTGAGAATGACTGGACGGTGGTACGCGACGGTGTCCAAGCAAAACTGTGTCCCGCTCCCGACGGAGACGAAGTCTTCATTCTCTGCCGCAGCGCAGACCGTCGCAGCAAGGAGCAGGCGATCCGCGCACTGTTTGAGACGCGCTTGGAGGCAGGCCTCACGCATCTGAAGGAGCCATGCCGAAAACAGAACCGAAGGCCGGTGGACGCAGCCCGACAGCTGGGAAGGCTTCTGCAGAAGTACAGCCGTGCAGCCAAACTCTTCAAGATTGAAGTCGCAACACGAGAAGACGGCTCCGCCGACATCACATGGACGAAGAATGAAAACTGGACCGACTGGGCCGCACTCTCGGAAGGCTGCTACCTTCTGCGCACCAATATCACGGATTGGACGCCCGAAGCGTTGTGGCAAGCCTACATCCAGCTAACGCAGGCCGAAGCCGCCTTCCACATCCACAAGAGCGACCTACAGCTGCGCCCCGTCTGGCACCAGCTCGAGCATCGCGTGCAGGCGCACATCCTCGTCTGCTTCCTGGCCTATGTGCTCTGGAAGACACTGGGACAGATCTGTCGCGCCGCAGGCCTCGGAGACGAACCTCGTAAAGTCCTCGACGAACTGAGGCAGATATGCGTCGTGGATATCGTGATGACCACCAGAACCGGCATTCCCATCCGAAGAAGATGCATCACCAAACCCACCAAGGCTCAGGCAATGCTCTTGAAGAGGCTGGGCATTGAGCTGCCGAAACAGTTGAAGGTGACACAAATGTAGTGAAGATTTTGGCCCGTTTTAGAGCGGTCCCACGCTCGGGAGGCACCCGAAATGGGTCTGAACTGCGGAAGTTGGGCTAGCGGAGACCCTGCGTCTTGCTCGCAAGCACTTTGGTGTTAAGGTCGTTGTGCTTCATCCGCTGCGTCCGACCGTGTCCGGGAAGAAACCGCGCCCTAACTTTGAGTTGGTGAAGGCCGCTTCAAAGTCCCTAATTATTCAGGAAGCCTCGCTGGCCGGAAGCCAACTGCCGCCGACCCTAACCGATTCAGTTGGGACCATCACGAATCCGGTTGGCTGGTAGTCCCTACAACCCATACAACCCCGCCACCCGCGCGTCAATCTCCCCGTGCATCTTGAGCGCGCCAAGCCCACAAATCCGCTCACCCTGAGCCTGCCAATCCGCGCGTCCTGAGCGCGGCTCAGCCGCATCGAGCCGCAGTCGAAGGACCGTTCCGTGGCAGAGACGAACGACCGTACCGGGGCGCAGTCGAAGGGTCGAATGACAACTGCCGTTGCCCTCTTTGCCAACTGCCCACTGTTTATCGCCCCCTGCCTCCCGCAACCGGGCTCACCTCGCCCCGCGCGCCCAGGCACTTCCGCACCAGGGCGGATGGTGTATAGTGCGACCATGGAAACGACAGTTCCACATCCCGCAACGGCCGACGAGCTCTACGAGAAGTCGGTAAGGCGCATGGCTGCGTCTGAGCGCCTGAAGCTTGCGACACGAATCCTAAACGACATCCCGCCATCGTCGCTCACTGACTACACGGATGACTGGTCGTCTGAGGATCTGCGCCAACTAACGGACGACTCCGTTCGACGTTTCTACCTGGACAACCCGTCCGACGATGGCATCGTTTAGCCCAGGCGACGTAGTTGTGTTTCTCTCTCCGGATATCCAAGGGCCGAAAAGAGGCCCTGCTGTGGTGGTGTCAACGAACGATTACCATGCGAGTCGACCCGATGCAGTTGTGGGTTTGCTAACGAGCCAAGTGAATCAGACGCTTTGCGCCTCGGATCACCTTCTGGTGGACTGGCCGCAGGCAGGTCTGCGGAAGCTGTCCGTTTTTCGTGCATTCCTCACTACCAGTCCACAATCCGAAATGACGTACATCGGTCACCTGTCGGCTCGGGATTGGGTGGCGATTCAGACCTGCCTGCGCGCCACCATTGACGCCGGTACACATTAGCAGCTTCACGCGCGAAGTTCGCAACCCATACAACCCCGCCACCCGCAGTACCGAGCATCAAAAGCCTGCGACAGCCACACCGTGGCAGAGTCGAAGGAGCGTAACGAGCCCCGTCATTCCAGCATGCTCTTAGCGGGAACGAAGGGTCGAAGTACCGCTTCCACTCCTGCCGCCGTCGCCTTTCCTGCAAGCTGCCCACTGCCCACTGCCCACTGGCTAACCTCGCCCCGAGCGCCCAGGCACTTCTGCACCAGGGTGGAGATGGCATCGCGGTCAATTCCCCCGTTAGGGGGCTAGGAGGTGCCGTTCTACCATCTCCGCAGCGAGGAACGACCACTTGGGGGAGAGGGCCGCATAGAGGTTGTGCCGTCAGCGTCCACGGGCGGTGCGCCCATGCCACGCTCCCTGCCTACCTCTTCCCAAACCTCGCAAGGTTCTTCTTGGCGTCCGCGTAGTTCGGGTTCACCGCCAGGGCGCGCTTGTAGCTTGCAATGGCGAGGTCCACGAAGCCCTTCTTCTCGTAGGCCACCCCAAGGTTGTTGTAGGCAAACTCATACTTTGGGTCTGCTTTGATGGCCTTCTGGTACTGAAGGATGGCCTCCTCGGTGGCGCCCTTGCGGTAATGCACAAGTCCAAGGCCGTTCAAGCCCTCCGCGCTTGCTGGCTGCTCCTTGAGCGCGGCGACGTACTCGCGTTCCGCTCTGTCCAGGTCGCCTGTATTGAGGTAGTGGGCGGCTACCCACCGTCGCACGTCCGGGCGATTGGCGCCGCGAAGAAGCGCCGCCTCCCATGCCTTCACCGCGCTTGGCATGTCTCCCTTGCGCGAGTAGGCGGTACCCAGGTTTATCCAGCCGCTGCCGTCCTCCGGATTGAGTGAGGTAAGCTGCTGGAACGTGGCCAGCGCCTCGTCCAGCTGGCCGGTCTTGAACGAGAGCAAGCCCAGTGCATTCAGCGCCTCCGGGCTCTTGGGGTTAATGGTAATCGCGGTGCGATACGCTGCCTGCGCCTTGGCGGAATCTCCGCTGCGCGTGTAGACTAGACCCAGATTATAGGCAGCGCTGAATTCCTGCGGCCGCAGCGCCAGAGCCTTCTGAAACTGCGAGGCAGCCTGCACATCGAGGCGCATCGCCACCAACACATCGCCAAGCGCGAGCCTTGCCGCCACGTTCTCTGGGTCAAGCGCGACCGCCTGCAGCAGTTCGGCGCGCGCCTCGGGGTATTTGCGCAAGTCCGAGTGGGCCAATCCTAGGTTCAAGCGGAAGACCGGGTTCTTGGGCGCTAGGGTAACGGCCTTCGCATAGGCGGGCACAGCCTGGTCCGACTTTCCGGAGAGCTGCATTGCGTAGCCGAGGTTGTTTTGTGCATAGGCGTCCTCGGGCTTCAGCGTAACGGCCTTGC
>VFKD01000322.1 GCA_009885735.1 bacterium | reverse complement strand
CGCAGGCGGCCAAGGGTCGCTACCTTCGCAAGATCGTGCTCTCATCGAGCATGTCGCCCGGCGTGAGCATCGACGTTACTATCGCCGCCAAGATGTGCGAGCGCATCTAGGCACAGGTCGTCACTGGGACAGAACCGAATGGGCCTCCCGGGAGTCACAAGCTCCCGTGGGGGCCTGATTCATGTGTGTCGGGCTCGTGCGAGTAACAGCCCACGGGCGAGACGCCCGTGCCCCCATTCCTTCGGAGCGCGCCCGTCTCGGGCGCTCGTAGGACAAGATGTCATGGTCACGGACTCTTCTCGCTCCGACGCGAGCGTGGCGGACGGGACGCCCGCGCTCCATTCTGGCCACCTAGCGAGACACCGGAGTTCGCTTTCCTTCGAAGCGCGCCCGTCTCGGGCGCTCGAAGGACAGGATGTAATGGTCACGGACGCTGGTCGCTCCGACGCGAGCGTGGCGGACGGGACGCCCGCGCTCCGACAGCCCTCTAGTACTTGACATAGTAGACAGATGACGTAATACTTATGTATCTGAAGACTTTCACCATAAGACCACAGGGAGACGAACCATTATGGGACGACCGCTTGCACAGCGTCTGCTCCTGAACCTGGCAGACATTCGCAAAGAGCTTATTGAAACAGTACGCCAAGTTCCAGACGCAGATCTAGAGTGGGCTCCCGCGGAAGGCATGAAGAGCTACCGCGCTCAGCTTCAGGAGATTGGCACGATGGAGAAGCTGTGCATGGGTTTCATCGACTCAGGAGAGCTGCTGCCGTGGGAGATGAGCGCATATGCTCCGTCTGCAACGGTCGAGGCCGGTCTCGCTGAACTTGAGGCGATTAGGAGCCAGACAATCGCGTACTTGGAGTCCGCGTCAGAGGACAAGCTGCAGACGCCGGTGGCGTCTCCGGACGACTGGAAGCAGTACTTCGGAGACACGATTGAGCCCGAGGAGGTGATCCGCTGGATTGCCATGCACGAGTACTACCACATGGGGCAGATTATCGCGTATCGCTGGTCGCAGGGTCACAGCCCTTACGTCTGAGATATAGCGCCGAAGCAAAAGACGTAATCACAGGAGTGCCGAGTTCCGTGGCACTCCGGTGCGTAATGTGGCTGGGGGACCAGGATTCGAACCTGAGTTAACGGCTCCAAAGGCCGCTGTCCTGCCGCTGGACGATCCCCCATCAAGCCGCGATCAAATTATACCAGTGGGCAGGATTCTCCGTCAAACCCAGGGCACGATCGGCATTTGTGTACGGCTGCGGGAACAACGGGCGACACTATGGTCCTTCGACTGCGCCTCAATACCGCTAAGGTGCGCGCAGGGCGCCGAAGTTATCCCCCTTTTTGTGGGAGCTTACGGGATCAAACCGGGGATGACCAAGTACCGCGTCGCACCCTGCACTCAAACGCGCTCACCGCATCCACGGAAAGCGAGGTCCCTCATCCTCGTCCGGCGCCGTGGGCTCCTGGCCCGCCAGGTCCATGCTCGACATCTGGTCGCGCAGGAGCGACGCCTGAGCGAGCGAGATTCCATCGATGTCCGCCTTCTCGTCCGCATTGATCCAAGCCATTACCGTTGAGAGGACGAGTTCCTTTAGGTAGGCGAAAGAAAACCCGTCAGTTGCCGCGGCGGCACGCCCGATTCCGATATCGGTCAGCCGAACCGCGGCCTCTAGCTGTGCGTTCCACATGGCAAGGAAAGCCGCTCGCTCGTCCAGTTCAGGCAGATTGAAGTGATACTTGCGGTCGAACCGGCTCGGGCGATCCACGATGGCCGGGTCGAGACGATCCGGATGGTTGGTCGTGGCCAGCACCAGGATGCCCTCGTTCGCCGCGAAGCCATCGAGCTCATTCAGGAAGAAAGAGCGATTCGTGTCGTTCACCAGCGAGTCGAGGTCCTCAAGCACCAGAACGCACGGGGTGGTGTCGCGGGCGCGCTTGAAGACGTCTCGAATGAGCGAGTGCTCGCTTCTATACTCTGCTTTGAAGCTCTTGACATAGAGGCATGCAATACCCATGTGGTTGATGAGCGCCTTCACTGCGTGCGTCTTGCCGTTTCCAGGTGGGCCAACCAGCAGAACGCCTCTCTTCCACGGAATGCCATAGCTCTTGTAGGTCTCTCTCGCATTGAAGAAGCGGTCAAGATCACCTCGCACCTGCTCCTTGAGACCCGGCGCGAGCACAAGCCCGTCCAGAGTTGTGGACCGAATGGACTCGAACAGTTCCGCACTCTTCGACCAGCATCCTTCCTGAAACACCAGTATCTCGCCGCGCACGGCAGAGCACCACTCGCAAACTGCAACGTGAAACTCAGTTGCTGTCTCATAAGTGTCTGCAACAATCCAGTGAACTTCCTCGGTGCCATGACTAACCGGCCAAGAAAGCTTCACCACTTCGAGCGATTTGTCGCTCCAATCCACCTGCATCCATGCCTGAGTATATTCGGCATGCACTTGGCTGCCTGCGCCTGCCCAAGAGTAGTGGCGCTCGAACTCCACTCCGTCTTTTATGTCATATCGACACCTCTGGTCATAGCCGAATGTCTCAACGTCGAAGTAGCTGTCTCTCGTCTGATACACAGCCGAATCGGGATGCATCTCGCGCAGCGCGGCTTCCACCAGGGCTGAGCGAGCAGCCAGTTCCGTACTTAGGCCAATAGGCACCAGGTTCTCTGGGTTCAACGTTCTTCTCCTATACAATCGTATAACTCGTGAGATCTGGGCTCCCGCCATGCGGCGGAAGCCCACAATCGCCACTACGTCAGCCAGACCTTTACCGTTTCAAGAGCGGCCGTCTCCATCAGGTACAGCTCTTCGACTCGGACCGCAAGATGAGACCGCAGTTCCATGCACTGTGCGTCGCTAA
Organism: bacterium; assembly: GCA_009885735.1. GTDB lineage: Bacteria > Armatimonadota > Chthonomonadetes > Chthonomonadales > CAJBBX01 > VFKD01. Next base: position 2,855 of record VFKD01000322.1, on the reverse strand, counting down.
GTGGGAAGCACGCTGCAGCCTCGGCCTTGAGCTCGCCGAGGCGTCGCCAATGCTCCCGCACAGCCTCTGGAGAAGCGCCCTCGAGGATCGCCGCGGCACGGGCAGCATGGAGATCGCGCGTCTGCCGGAACACAGGAACTCCTTCCGGCAGAGCCGCCGCTGCAAGTTCGGACCACTTGCCGCCAATCTCAGAGTATGCCTGCGACATCTCGCTGAGCCTGGCGTCGCCGAGAGCCGCGCCGGCCTCCAGCAGAAACTCCGCAAACAGCGGCCTGCAGAGCCCGCCGCCGGTTCCATAGTGCTCGATGTACTCGTTGATCGAGGTGAGCCCCGTCCAGAATCGTCCCCCTAGTGGAAATACATGGTCCCAAGAGTCGGCGCCCTTCCCTCCTCGCATCCGCTTGGCCCACTGCTGGAGGCTTGCAAGGCTGAAGTTTGTCCGATATCCCTTCCAGCCGGGCTCTATTAGGCCCTGCACGAATGCACGAATGCCCTCGCGAACCGCAGCAGCGAGATCAAAGGTCGCCGGCGCACCTGTGATAGCCAGCACGCGACGCTTCTGCGACTTGATACGGGACCGAGCCGTGGCAAGGTCCGTCAGGCTAACGGAGATTGGATCGTCGGCAAGGTCCCCGATGCGGACCGTATCGTCGGGCTCAACGCTGTACGCGGTGACGATGTGGTACGCTCCTCCGCTGCACCAATCCGGCATGCCGCGGTGCGGAAGGTTGGCTGCATCCACCCACAATGCAGCCGGTCCCCGCCGGAGTAGCTCAGCGAGATGGCTCTGAGCCTTGGCCGCTCCGGTAAACTCAGACACCTCGGTTTGTGCGCCGCACCTGGCGCAAAGGTCCTCCAGATAGGCGCGGTCATCCTGCCACTGGTGGCGCCCGCCTATGAAGAAAGATGCAAAGTCGTCCTTCTCATAGAGGAACTGGAAGATGCCGATGCCGATGCCGCCTGCGATGCCGAACACCATGGCCTCGGTGAGGGGATTGCCGGTCTGCGGAATGCGCAGACCAGCCTGCGACAAGAGTGTTCGGGCAACGGTGGTGGCCGGGACGCTGCCCGGAAAGTGGAACTGAACCTTAGGATCGGCAGTCGTGGGAGTTCTTGCACCAACAAGGTGTCTGCGAGCAGACGTGTAGGATTCGCCGGTCTTCTGCATGCGCTCGCGAACGAGCTGCTTGAGATGCTTCTGTGCGGTCACTGTTGTAGCTCCTTTCGCCGGACGCGCTGAAACCCCCACGCATTTCAGCTTCCGGCTAAGGTCTGCCATTGCAACAGTGATGTGCTTCCGTCGAGGACACGAATCCCCTTTACCCTCGCGGCGCCGGGCGGCGTGGGCGCCCGGTGAGAGGGTCTGGCGTGAGGACCGCCAACAAGATAATACAACACATTGCCGCAGCCGTCAACACCCGCACTGGACCACATGTCCACACAAATTGGATGCGTGCTCAGACTACTCATCATCGTCCGCTGCCGACGGCGCCTGCCCCGCCGAGTCCATGCTCGACATCTGGTCGCGCAGCAGCGATGCCTGAGCGAGTGAAATGGCGTCGATATTCGCCTTCTCGTCCCCGTTGATCCAGGCCATCACCGTGGAGAGCGCCAGTTCCTTCAGGTAGGCGAACGAGAATCCATCCGTGGATTCGGCTGAACGAGAGAGCCCCTCCTCGCTCAGCTGCACGGCGGGTTCGAACTGCGCGTTCCACATCCGCAGGAACGCAGCCCTCTCCTCCACGCCCGGCAGCTCGAAGTGGTACTTGCGGTCGAACCGACTGGGCCGGTTCACAATTGCCGGATCGAGTCGATCCGGGTGGTTCGTGGAGGCCAACACCAGGATGCCCTGGTTCTCCGCAAAGCCGTCCAGCTCATTCAGGAAGTAAGACCTATTCTTGTCGTTCACCAATGAGTCGATATCCTCCAGCACCAGGGCGCAAGGCGTGGTATTTCGCGCTCGGTCGAACACTTTGCGAATGTTGGCGTGGTCGCTCGAATGGTGCGAAGTGAAGCTCTTGACATAGAGGCAAGCGAGGCCGACATGGTTCAGCAGCGCCTTCACCGCATGCGTTTTGCCGTTTCCCGGCGGCCCGATGAGCAGTACGCCGCGCTTCCATGGGACGCCATAGGTTTGGTAGGTATCGCGCGAACCAAGGAACTTTTCGATGTCGCTCCTCAGTTGCTCCTTGAGCCCTGGGGCGAGGACCAGATTCCCGAGCGTGGCCCGCTTGATCGCCTCGAAGAGCTGCGTGCTCTTGGACCACCAGCCGTCCTGGAACACCAGCACCTCCCCGCGCACCTCGGTACACCAGGCACACACAGCTCGATGGAGGTCATGAGCTACCTGGTAGGTTGGCGCTATGAGCCACTGCACGGTCTCCTCGCCGCACTCACCCGGCCACGTCATGCGGAGGATGTCTATCTTGTGCCTCTTCCACGCGACCTGAAGGTGACCCATGTGGACTTTGCAGCCTGTGGGCCATTCCGCGCCGGCCCACCCGTGCCTGCGCTCGAAGTCTACATCCTCATTCAAGATGAGGGCGCACAGGCCATCCTCTGCAAATTGATCGATATCGAACTCGTAGTCGCGGGTCTGAAAGACGAACGAATCCGGCTGCATCCCTCGCAGCTGCTTTTCGATCACCGCGGAGCGGGCCGCAGTGCCCTCGTTCAAACCTGGGATCATCACATCATTTGGCTTCACCGAACTCCTCAATGTCTTTCCGGGCGACGGAATTTGCCGGCCTCTTCGCTTGTAAGCAGGGAGGTTCCGGGTCTGGGGCGAAATGGTTCCCCAAGTGCGTCGCGCCAACACCCTTTTCGCAGGAGACACCCCAAATGGCAAACAACCT
>VFKD01000494.1 GCA_009885735.1 bacterium | reverse complement strand
GGCGGGACTGGCGCAGCGACCTTGCCATGGTGAAGGTGGCTGCGACCGGCCTGCAGGCGGTTGAGTTTGCAGACAGCAGCAAGATTCGCGTTGGGCAGTGGGCCATCGCCTTCGGCTCACCGTTCCAGCTGGACGACACCATGACGGTGGGCATCATCAGCGCTCGCTCGCGGCAGAACGCCATTTCGGATGGCGGCAAGACTCGCTTCTATCCCTCGCTGCTGCAGACGGATGCATCCATCAACCCAGGCAACTCCGGCGGACCGCTCGTGGATGTGCGCGGCAAGATCATCGGCATCAATGTAGCCATCAACTCGCCCACCGGCGCGAGCGTGGGCATCGGCTTTGCGATTCCCGCCAATACGGCCAAGAACGTAATGGAGCAGCTCATCCAGAACGGCAAAGTGACCCGCGGCTTCCTTGGCGTTGCGCCTCGGGCCCTTACCGGGGTTGAGCGCGCTCGATACGGAGTCGCGTCGGGAGGCGCCCTCGTCGAGAGCGTCTCTCAAGACACTCCGGCGGCCAAGGCCGGCGTGCAGGTCGAGGACGTTGTCACTCGCATCGACGGCAAGGCGATCGGCGATGATGTGGAGTTCCGCGACGCTATCGCTCGCACGAAGCCGGGAAGTGCGGTTAAGCTAACCCTTCAGCGCAACGGCAAGGAGATGACACTGAACGCCACGCTCGGCTCGGCGCCGGAGACGGGAGTGCCGGGGACCAGCCCAGAGAAGGCGCCGGAGCGCGAGAGCGGCAAGCTCGGAATCGCTATCGAGCCGGTGAGCGCTGCAAACTCGAAGCAGTACAACCTGGAGGGAGTTTCATCCGGTCTGGTCGTGGTGCAGGTCGCTGGTGATGGACCGGCCGCGCAAGCGGGCATCCAGCCGGGTGACGTCATTCTTCGGGCCGTGGGACGCGACCTCAAGTCGGGCGCTGACCTCAAGGGCGCTGTGGACGCCGCGAAGAGCGGCGACAAGATCGCCCTGGTTGTCCAGCGCGGCAAGACGCGAATGCTGGTCTCGGTGGAGATGCCGTAGCAAGGCTGTAGGGGCAGGCCCCCGTGCCTGCCCAAAAGTGCCTATCCAAAAAGAGGGCCCCGGCGCTATGCGCCGGGGCCGTCTTTATCCGTGGTTGGACTATGTGGACATGGTGGACGGAGTGGACACCGCCACACGCGGGCGT
>VFKD01000704.1 GCA_009885735.1 bacterium | reverse complement strand
CCGTCGCGCAACGTGCCCGCGGTCGCCAAGCATAAAATTTGGAGCGTTTGGCCTCCGGTATCGTATTATGTAGTATCGGTTGCACTATGCGGCAAGCGCAGGATAGATGCCGTACTCCTCGCGCACACACCGAGGGTTGAGTCTGACCGAGTGAGAAACGCTAGGGATGCAAATACCTGCCGGCACGTCCGGCGCAAGTTAAGAAAAGGAGCACCTCCACAGATGAGTCTTTGCCGACCGGCCACCGCCGCTCTCGCCGCACTATCAATCCTGTTGCTGGGAGCCTCGACGCTGGATGCTTCAGCACAAGGCAAGAAGAAGAAGCCGGGAGCCCAGCCCGCGGCGAGCGCCGCAAAGCTCGCGGCTGCTGGAAAAAAGGTCTACAATGCCAACGGCTGCACCGCCTGCCACGCCATCGGCGACAAGGGCGGCAAAACCGGGCCGGACCTAACCACAATCGGAGCTGACCATAAGGCTGATTGGCTTGCTGACAAGATCCGCGATCCCAAGAAGGCCACGCCGGACAGCTTAATGCCCGCCTACCCGGAAGACAAAATCTCCGGCAAGGACCTGAAGGCAGTTGTTGCCTACATGCTAACCCTCAAGAAGTAACCGGCGTCCTCGTGCTCGGGTCCGCAAGCCGGACCCGAGTACTTGAATTCCTATAGCCTCCTCCATCCCATGGACCTCTCCCTTGTCATCGTCAGCTACAACACGCGCGATCTGCTGCGCAAGTGCCTGATGGCGATACCTGCCGCATGCGATGAGCTTGAGACCGAGGTGTTCGTCGTAGATAATGCTTCGCCCGACGGCAGCGCGGAGATGGTGCGACTGGACTTTCCGCACGTCAACCTCACCGCCTCGACCGAGAACCTCGGCTTCTCCCGTGCAAACAATCTTGCGCTGGAGGGCGTTCGCGGCGACTACGTGGTGCTGCTCAACCCAGACACCGAGGCCGCTCCAGAGTCCCTTAAAACAATGGTGGACTTCCTGCGGGCCAATCCGCTCGCCGGCGCCTGTGGACCAAAACTCCTGAACACGGACGGGACCGTCCAGCGCAACGGGGCCAGGTTTCCAAGGCCGCTTCGCGAGTTCCTGGGTGTCACCGGGCTTCGCCGCATCAATATGCGCGCCTACGAGGTTGCCCTCGGCTATGGCCGAGAGGACTTCGACCTTCTCTGTGAGGTCGATCAGGTCTCGGGAGCGTGCATCATGGTTCCCCGGGAGATATTGACCACAGTCGGCGGACTAGACGACCGCTTCTTCATGTTCTATGAAGAGATCGATTGGTGCTATCGCATCCGAGCGTCCGGCCACAGCGTCTGGTATCTGCCGGAGGCTGTGGTCATTCACCACTGGATGGGCAGCGTAAAGCAGGCAAGCAGGGCGATGACCGCGCAGCTCTTCCGCAGTCAGCTGCTCTACTACCAGAAGCACGGTACGTGGCTATCGGTCATGGCCGTCCGCGGAATCATGCTGATGGGACTGGCCAAGAACTCGCTGCTCCACCTTGGGGTGGCTGTCAAGCGAGGGCTGCGGCGAATGAAGCTGCTGGCCGAACGACCCGCATGAAGGTCGCCATGCTTGCTACCACGGGTGACCGCTGCGGCATCGCTGCCTACACTCGCGACCTGATGGCGGAGCTGCAGCCGCTCGTTGACCTTGTCTTCGTGCCGATCGACGAGGGCGCGCAGCCAATCGAGCATTACCGCGCGCAGGCTGAGCTGCTCAACCAAGCCGACGTGGTACACATTCAGCATGAACACAGCTTCTGGGGAGGCATACTCCCAGGCAAGAGCGCGTTCTGGACCCTGAGATACTTGATCACCAAGCCGGTGGTGCTTACGGCGCACACCACCTACTCGCTCGCGGAGCTTCTGCGGGTCAAGCAGGAACGCAGGCCGCTGCATCGAATAGCGAAGGAGGCCCTGTTGCTTCGTCGTCGATATCGAGACGGCGTCGAGATCGCACCCTTTGCCACCTCGCGGGTTATCGTCCACACCGAGGAGGGCCGAGAGGCACTGGTGCCTCGCGGAGCGCACGCCCAGGATGTTCATGTAATCCCGGCGGGCATCCCTTCGGTTCAAGCGAGCCAAGATGGCGGAGCATCGTTTCGAGCCAAGCATGACCTCGGTTCAGCAAGACTTGTAAGTCTGTTCGGCTTCATCTCACCCAACAAGGGGTATGAGTTGGCTATCAACTCGCTGGCAGAGCTGCCTCAAAGTGTCTCGCTGGTAATCGCCGGAGGAACCCGCACTCCGGATGCTGATGCATACGCGGGTTCTCTCGTTCGGACGATTGAAGCGAGGGGACTCACCAACCGAGTGCGAATAACCGGATATCTCTCGGACGCGGAAGTGGCCGACGCAATGGCGGCAAGCGAGGTGGTTGTGGTGCCTCACACCCAAGCGACTGGCTCCTACTCGGTGATGATCGCACTCGCTCACGGCAGCGCGGTCGTTGCGAGCGATCTTGCAATATTCCGCGAGATTCAGGCTGTCACACCCTGTATGCGTCTCTTTCGCACCGGAGATTCGGCTCACTTCGCCGCGTGCCTCAAGGCGGTTCTCTCGAACCCCGTTGGCCAGGACGAGATGCGGTCGCGAGCACGGGTGCATGCGCAACGAAACAGCTGGTCCGAGGTGGCAAAGAGGACTGTTGAAGTCTATAGCATGGCCGTGGATGACGCGGACAAGCGGCCACGACATCACGCATGAGAGTGGCGATGCTGCGTCCGCCGTCCTCTCCGCCATGCGGTGTGGCGGACTACTCGATCCACCTCGCTGCTGCTCTGAAACCCCTTGTAGATCTGTCCGTGCTAGACAGCGCGGACGAGTTCGTTCAGGCATCGACAAGGCAGCAGATTGGCCATATTCAGCACCAATACTCCCTGTTTGGCGGCGTCGCTCCGTGGCGAGCCACCTTCAGCAGGCTGTTGAAAGAAGTACGGTCTCCTGTGGTGATAACCGCGCATGAGTTCGTCGAACCAACGGGCAGCCTGCCCAGGCGCATCGCCATCCGGATGACGAATCGGGTTCACTTCGGAAGCCCTCGCATATTGCGCACAATGGTTCATACTGAGCACGACAAGCAGATGCTTCAGAGCGTGTGCGCGAATCCGGATGGCGTGGTCGTGGTGCGGCATGGCATTCCCGCGCCGTTCAATCTTCCTTCGCGTTCGGACTCAAGACTCGCGCTGGGCGTGGGTGATCGACGGGTGGCTGTGCTGCTGGGGTTCATCGCCCGGAACAAGGGCCACCTAACAGCCATTGAGGCTCTTCGCGCACTCCCTTTGGACACCATGCTGGCAATCGTGGGCGGGAAGCATCCCTCCGACCAGACCACATACCTCGAAGAAGTGACGGCAAAGATAATCGAGGCGAAACTGACAAATCGCGTGGTCATTACCGGCTATCTTGAACCGCAGGAGCTTGCCCAGTGGCTTGCCGCATCGGATATCGTCCTGGCGCCGTTCGCCCACAGCAGCGGCTCAGGGACTTTGAGCCTCGCGTTGAGCAGCGGTCAGCCTATCCTTGCGTCCAATATTCCCGCGCATCAGGAGATTGTGTCCGTCTCTCCAGGCTGCATCGCTCTCTGCGACGCAACCTCGCCTCAGCCGCTAGCCGACGCAATGGGAAGTCTGCTCGGTGATCCTGACCGGCGCGAGGTGCTGCGGGCGGCTGCCAGGAGACATGCCGAGACATGGACCTATGCACGCATGGCATCTGAGACCGTGAGAGTCTATGCCGACGCATTGGAAGCCGCATCATGAGGGTCGGCATAGATGCCCGCGCGCTCACAGGCAGGTACACAGGCGATCGCACGTATTGGCTGAACCTCCTCACCGCGATGCAGGCCGTGAGCAAGCCGACGGACGAGTACTTCATCTACTCGCGCACACCGATAGAGGAGCCCGCGCTTCCCCGCCCGCCAGGATGGACTTTCAGACCGCTTGCCGCAAGCAACGACCGAACGTGGACGCTCTTCGCTTGGCCCAGAGCGCTGAAGTCAGACCGCATCGACATCGGCCACAGTCAATACACTCTTCCCCTCCGCGCTCATTGCCCTCTGATCACCACCGTACACGACGTCTCGTTCAAGCTGCACCCGGAGTGGTTTCCCGTAAAACACAGACTCCTAATGAACCTCACGGTGCCGCCCTCCATGGCAAGAGCGGTTCTGGTGATAACAGATTCTGAAGGGTCTCGAACCGACATTCTGGCGCACTATCGACTCGCGGCCGACAAAGTCGTGGCAATCCTGCTGGCTGCGGGCCCGCGGATGAAGCGAGAGCCGGAGGAGTATGCTCGGGCCGTGTTGAAAGAGCGATTCCGTATTGATGGCCCGTTCATATTGGCAGTAGGTGTGCTTCAGCCGCGCAAGAACCTTCCGATGCTGCTTGAGGCGTTCGCCCGTGCCAGGAAGATGTGTCCGTCCATGCCGCATCGGCTCGTCATTACAGGCAAGACAGGCTGGGCTGCGGACGACATCGAAGCAGCCGCGAGCAGACTCGCGCTGGGCGATTCGCTCGTGATGACCGACTATGTTGATGACGACCTTCTTCCGCTGCTGTACACTGCAGCAGATGCGGTGGCTCACCCCGCATTGTATGAGGGCTTCGGCCTGCCGCCTCTCGAGGCGATGGCGTGCGGTACCGCGACGCTTGTGAGCGACGCGCCGGTGATGCCCGAGGTGGTCAAGGATGGCGCCCACGTGCTGCCAGTGAGCGACATTGGAGCATGGGCAGAAGCTATCGTTAGGGTTGCGACGGACATGGGGTTTAGGGACAATCTGCGCGCTCGTGCTCTGGCGCGGGCCAAAGAGCTTTCGTGGGAGCGCACGGCGGCTCTCACCTATTTCCAATATGAACGTGTGCTCGAGATGCACGGCGACAGACCTGAGAGGACTCACCGAAAGTGATCGACGCGAAACTGCTTAGCTTGTTGGCATGTCCCGCATGCGACTCCAGACCTCCAGTTCGCCAGGACGGCGACACGCTCGTCTGCGACGCATGCGGTCGTGCGTATCCCATTCGAGACGGCATACCCGAGATGCTCGTAGAATCCGCAATCTTGCACGAGTCTTCCAAAGCAGCGGACATCAACCCCCAATAACCCGCGATTCCGAGGATGCAGCCATGATCGAAGTGCTTGTGATTCACGGCCCGAATATCAACTTGCTTGGCGTGCGCGAACCGGACATCTATGGTCACGACTCGTTCGATGAGCTCAACCGGAAGATCAAGGAGCGCGGCAAGCAGCTCGAGATAGAGACGCGGATTATCCAGTCGAACAGCGAGGGCGAGTTGATAGACGCCATTCACGGCACTCTAACGTGGGGAGACGCGATCATCATCAACCCCGGCGCCTACACGCACTACTCGTATGCGATTCGAGACGCGATTGCCGCCGTTCGGAAGCCATCCATTGAGGTCCACCTGACCAATGTGCATGGCCGTGACGAGTGGCGAAGACACTCGGTTGTCGCGCCGGTCGTCTCCGGCCAAATTATCGGCTTCGGCACGGAGAGCTATCTGATAGCCCTGCAGGCCGCGAAGACCCTCATTGAAGAGAGCCATCGGTGACCGCCGACGCCATACTAGACTCCAGAACCTCAGCTCTGCGCGCGGCCCTCGCGAAGTCGGCCGCGGACGCTCTGCTGATCACGCAGATAGACAATGTTCGCTGGTCTACCGGCTTCACAGGCAGTTCCGGAGCGTGCATCGTCACGCAAGACAAGGCCCTCTTCTGCACGGACTCGCGCTACACCGAACAAGCTGCCGTGGAATGCGGCCGTCACGAGGTGGTGAAGCTCAAATCCAGCTCGCCTGAAGAATTGGTCGGAGTAGTGACTGGCCTAGGGGCCAAGACTATCGCCTTCGAGTCCGCGCATCTCTCGCACCGGATCCATGGTCTCTACGTGGAGAAGCTGGCGACAAACCAAACCTTCGTGCCCACAAACCGCGTGGTTGATGACCTCCGGCTAGTCAAAGACGAGACAGAGGTCGCTGCAATCTCCGCCGCATGTAAGGTAGCAGACAGGGCCTACGCGCACATTGTGCCGTACTTGGGGGTTGGCGCCGTAGAGCGAGACGTGATGCTGGAGCTTGAGTGGTTCATCCGCAAAGGGTGCGGGGCAGAAGTGGCCTTCGACACTATCGTGGCGTCCGGGCCAAGAGCGGCGCTACCGCATGGGCGCGCCGCAGGCCGCGTGATGCAGCCGGGCGACTTCGTCACTCTCGACTTTGGCGCTCGAGTTGGCGGATACAATTCAGATATCACTCGGACGGTGGTGATTGGCGAGGCAACCGAGAGACATCGGAAGGTCTATGACGCGGTCCACTCTGCCATGATGAGCGCGATCGAGGCGATGCGTCCTGGAACCACTGGGGTTGCCGTGGATGCGCTAGCCAGGGAGAAGATCCATGCGGCAGGATTCGAAGAGCACTGCTTCGAGCACGGCCTGGGCCATAGCCTTGGCCTCGCGGTCCACGACGGCCCCGGGTTGGCTGTAAAAAGCGACATAACGCTAGCTCCCGGCATGGTGATCACGGTGGAACCAGGCATCTACATTCCAGGTTGGGGCGGCTGCCGCCTGGAGCATGATGTTCTTGTGACCGAGGGTGCCCCGCGCATCTTGAGCAGCGCGCCAACCGAGCTTCTGGAACTCTAGCCGAAGGCCACTTCGATGTATTCATGAACATGCCGACGATCAGCCGTCAATCCCGCAGACGCAGGGATCCACGAGGGCGAGCCTGGATTCCCGCTAACGACATGCGGGAATGACGGTTTGACAGACTGCGATGCTTTTACGAGCAATGTGAAAGATGCAGGCTAGATGGTCCGCACCCCGAACTCGATTGCGCCCAGTGACGAGCCTTCAATAATCTGGGCTGCGAGGCCTGTCCTGCTTTCATAGGTCTCCACCACATCCCGCAGCACGGAATGGGACAAATCCGCGCGGCCCAACACAGCAACGGTTCCTCCGCTTCCTCCACCGGTTATCTTGGCGCCAAACACACCGCGCTGCGCCCCGTGCTCCATCAGCAAGTCGACTAATAGGTCGGTCTCCGCACAGCCCAGGCCAATCTTGTTCGAGTAGCTGACGTGCGACTGCCCCATCAGCCTGCCCGCTTCCATCATCATCTGCTCGTCGGGCTCGTCGCCTGCCATACTCATCAGCGCCAGCAGGTCCCTCACCCGCTCATTCTCTTCAATGGCGTGCTCCGCGCACGAGCGCACGGCATACATCTCATGTGCAGCGGGAGATGTTACGGAATCCGGATAATCGTCGAACCGACGCCTGAACTCCTCGCCGGACATCAGCTCGGGAAGGCGTACCCGACACGCGCCCCACACTTGTCGACGCACATTGCACAGGTATCCGTCCAGGTCGCTGCCGGCATCGTCCTGTACTATCCTGAGCGCCATGAAGGCGCCTATTCTCGCACGAGTGTATGCTGACGAGCCGACCGAGTGCCGTACGCCTGAGGTTATCCCCACGAATCTCCATCCGGCGGGCACCTGGATGTGGCCCATGACCTCGGAGGGCTGACACTTCAGCGCCAGCAGTCTGTCGGCTTGGCCAAGGCACACGGTCACCTGGTCCATGATTCCACACGCCGCGCCAACTACGCGGTTCTCTACAATCTGGCAGAGACGCGACATCTCGCTGCCGTCCACTTGAATGCCGAGAGCGCCGCACACTGCGCTCATAACGCTCACTTCGAGCGCCGCGGATGAGGCGAGGCCTGCGGCGATGGGTACGCTCGAATGGACGGCGATGTTGAGGCCGCGAAGCTTCTCCACCGGCAGCCATCCCGAAGCAAGAAGCACGTACACGCACCCCGCTACGTAGCCGCTCCAGCGGGGCATTGGGCCGGATGCAAGCGTCAGTGCTGCCTGCTCAAATGCGACCAGTACCCCATCGTTGAAGAGAGAATCCAGCGGCAATTCTACCACTTCCGGCCGGGTCCTCACGGTACCGAAGGTGGTCGCCATCCGAATCTGCGTGTGCAGCGCAGGCTGGACTGCGGCAAACGTCGCTGCAGCGATCGGATACTCCAGGACGACGCTGCCGGAATAGTCCGCAACACCGCCCAGAACATCCAGCCTGCCCGGCGCTCTTCCGATGCTGATCGGCTCGCCTGAGTCAAAGTGAGTGCCCCTGAGTGAGGAGACGTAATCCTCCATCTCATTAAGCTGCTGCTCGACAGTTTGCATATGATCCTCCACGCTAAACCAATTCTGCTGTGCCCGTTCATGCCGATGGTAGAATAGTACCGCCATGAGCCTCCTCGTTGTCAGTCAAGTTCAGAAGTCGTTTGGCGCGGACACCATCCTCGATGGT
>VFKD01000371.1 GCA_009885735.1 bacterium | reverse complement strand
GCCTATATCGGCGGCGCCATTACTCCGGGCCTGCTGCTGGGCTGGAATGCGCTGCAGCAGCGAGCGGCGAAGCTGTATGCCGTAGACCTGCAGCATCCTGCAGCCTCGATAGGCAACACCACCGAGAGCCAAATTGCGAGCGGAGTGCTGCTTGGGTATGGGTCGCTCGTAGAGGGCATGGCGGACAGGCTGCTCGCGGAAGCAGGCCCTGGCTTCGACGGAGCAACTCTGGTCGCAACCGGCGGGTGCCTGAATCTGCTCCGGCTCTCGGACCGCTTCAATGTGGCGCCGGACCTCACCTTGCGCGGCCTTGCGGCCTACGGGCGATTGAATGGCTGAGACGGCGATCCGCAGCCCTCGAGTGCTTTTGGCCGTTTCAGGCAGCATCGCGGCCTACAGGGCGGCCGACATCGTCTCGGGCCTCGTGCAGCGCGGAGTTGAGGTGCAGTGCGTCCTCACGAAGACCGCATCCGAATTCGTCTCGCCGCTCGTGCTCGAGACACTGAGCGGTCGCCAGGCGATTTCCGCCGTCTTTGGCCCAGCCGTGAGCGGCACAGAGCACATTCGGCTTGCCCAGTGGCCGGACCTCATCGTGGCAGCTCCTGCAACCGCGAATTTCATCGCTCGTCTCGCCCTCGGATTTGCAAACGACCTGCCCTCCACAGTCGCACTTGCCAGCCGTGCGCAGCTGATGATTGCCCCAGCGATGAACACCGCCATGTGGGAGCATCCCGCGGTTCAGCAGAACCTCGCGACTCTCGTTTCTCGCGGGGCGCGAGTGGTGGCTCCGGCGTCTGGAACGCTTGCGTGCGGCGATGTGGGGGTGGGAAAGCTCGCCGCTGCGGATGACATTGTGAGCGAGGTGATGGCCCATCTTGCTCCGGCCGATCTTGCGGGGCTATCGCTTCTCATCACCGCCGGACCCACCACAAGCGCAATCGACGCGGTGCGGTATGTCACGAACCACTCCACAGGCAAGATGGGAGTGGCGCTTGCCGAGGCCGCTGCTCTGCGCGGCGCCGACGTGAAGCTGGTTCTTGGCGTCGACAAGGGGACGGTGCGACCGTCGCTCCCAGTCCATTCGCATGGCACCCTCGAAACGGTCGAAGTTCGAACGGCCAACGAAATGCGGGATGCCGCTCTCACCGCTCTGCCTTGCGTTCAGGGTGTTATCGCAGCGGCGGCGGTGCTGGATTACGAAGTCGCTCAAACCGATGAGAACAAACGCCGACGCTCGACTGAGCCCATTTCGCTGGAACTTTCGCCATCCGTGGACGTGCTGGGCTCGCTCGTTGCGGCACGAGTGCCCGGGCAGTGGTTCATGGGATTCGCAGCGGAGACGGAAGACGTCGAGATCTCCGGCGAAGCAAAATTGAAGCGAAAGGGCCTAGACCTTCTCTTTGCCAACCGCGTGGCTTGCGTGGGCGAATCGATTGACACTGGGTTTGGCGGCGAAACGAACGGGGGCGTGCTGCTCTCCGCAACGGGTGGCCGGTGGGAGTTTGAGGTTGCGACGAAGGTTGAGATCGCGAATCAGTTGTTGACAAGGATTCGGAATGAGGTCAATGCCGAATGAGTGGAATCCAGTCGACCAGGATGTTGGACACTCGGCAGCACGCGACGCAGCCGCCGAATTCGTTTAGGCGGGCGAACGCGGCTGCGAGAGTCGACGGACTGAAGTCCATCGCTTGGTGGCTAAAGCCCAGTGTCCACCTACGTGGACACAACATCGCAGAGGTGTGACCGACTGATGCTCGGGCAGGTCGTACTCCGCTCGCTTGCTGAACTGCGCGCGTGGCGAGCCCAGATCCCGCTCGGCGAGAGCCTTGGGTTTGTTGCCACCATGGGCGCGCTGCATGAGGGACACATCTCACTCGTTCGGGAGTCTGTCGCCAAGTGCCGCCGAACCGTGGTGAGTATCTTTGTGAACCCAACCCAGTTTGCGCCCGGCGAGGACCTCGACAAGTACCCGCGCACGCTCGAATCCGACCTCGCGAAGCTCGCGCCCCTTGGCATTGATGCAGTCTATGCTCCATCAGTAGATGACCTCTACCCTCCTGAAGCGTCTACAATCGTGGTGGAGACTTCGCTTTCAAAGCATCTTTGTGGACCATTTCGCCCGGGACATTTTCGAGGAGTTATGACGGTCGTGCTCACTCTATTCAATCAGGTTCGGCCCGATGCCGCCTTCTTCGGCCAGAAGGACTATCAGCAGTGTGCGGTGCTCCGTCGGATGGTTCGGGACCTAGCAGTCCCGGTCGAGATGGTGGTGTGCCCTACGGTGCGCGAACCGGATGGACTGGCGATGAGCAGCCGCAACGCCTATCTTACACCGGACGCGAGGCTGCTTGCTCCGTGCATCTACGAGAGCCTCGTGAAGGTTCTGGCGCTCTATCAACTGGGCGAGTCTTCAGGTTCGAGGCTCGCGGCTGAGGGGCTGGCGCACCTGCAGTCAGCAACGCAGTTCGAGGTGGAGTACTACTCCGTGGTGCACCTGAATACGCTTGAGCCGCTCGAATGCGTGGGAAAGGCAGGCGCGGTAGTGGCGGTTGCGGCGCGGCTCGAAGGCACGCGGCTCATCGACAATGTGCTGCTGGAGGCCCACTAGAAGAGTGATGAAAGACGATCTCTGTTGAACCTGCGACTAAAGTCGCGGCTGTAAAGACCACAAAATCCACCTTCGTGGATTGACGACACAGTCCGCGAAGGCGGACTTTGTGCCGTCCACAGCCGCGGTTTCAACCGCAGGGGCCAAGAAACCAGACTTTTTCATCGGCCATCTAACCTCCAAGAAGTTTGCGAGCCCTCGCGCCGGCGTCCTCTGCGTCGCCGCCGCCTTTACGAGCGTTGTCCACATCGGCCATGTCGATGGCCAGACGGTTCACGCCCTCAATGTCCAGCCCTTTGATCTCTATCACCAGGTAGCCGTCTGGCGTCACCTTGCCGTCGAGAGACTTCAGAACTTTTACTCGGTTAGCAGGAACTCGCATGGTCGGCCTCGCAGATAGTTTGTAACGTGCGTATTGTGGCGATGTTACCAGCCATGGCCGCCATCGTCAATATGCTCAGCCGTTCGCCGTGGGTTAGACCTGCGGCGGAGAGAACGATTACTGGGTTAGTTGTGCAAAACATCAGGAGGACGCGAGTGAAGGTTCGATTTGGATTGGCAGTCGCTGCAACGGCTCTCTCTGTGAGCCTTGCGGCAAGCGCCCAGCCCGGCGGGGGCGGTGGCAGGGGCCAGCGCGGGGGAGGAATGTTTGGTGGTGGTGGTGGGCTAATGCTCCTGCGCAGTCCCGAGGTGCAGAAAGAGCTGAAAATGACACCGCCTCAGCTCGAGAAGCTGGAGACCGCTCAGGCCACGATGCAGGAGACAATCCAGAAGATCATGCAGGATGCCGGCGGCCCTATGGCGTTCCGCGACATGACCCCCGAGGATCGCACGAAGTTCATGGCACAGATGCAGGCAGTGCAGGCGAAGGCCACTTCCGACTTGCTGGATACCACTCAGCAGGCTCGGCTGAAGCAGCTCTCGCTCCAGCAGGAGGGCCCAAATGCTCTTGCCCGCAAAGACGTAGCGGACCAGCTCAAGCTGACCGCAGACCAGCGCAAGGCGATTGAAGACGCAAATCGCGCTGCCCAAGAGGAGCAGCGAGGGTTCTTCCAAGGACTGCAGAATGCGACTCCGGAAGAGCGACAGCAGGCCATGGCAAAGATGCAGACGATGCGCACCGCAACGGGCGCCAAGCTCGCAGCCCTTCTCTCGCCGGATCAGAAGCGGGTTTGGGACGCGATGCTGGGAGCCAAGTTCACCTTCCCGCCGCAGCGCGGATTCGGTGGACCCGGTGGACCTGGCGGCGGCCGTCGGCCAGGTGGCGCTCCGCCCCCACCGCCCGTCTAGCTAGAACGGCGTAGGCCGGCCGAAATGTCGGCAGCATCTAAAGAAGAGAGAGCCGCCCTGGTCCACTGAAGAGTGGACTGGGGCGGTTTT
>VFKD01000438.1 GCA_009885735.1 bacterium | reverse complement strand
TGCTTGGTCGGATGCTTCAGAACTCGATGGCTCCCAGTCATGTGATGAACGTACCATCCGTCAGCCCTCAGACGCTTAAGCACGACTCTTACCTTCATTGTAACACTCCTTGCGCGCCGAACGTGTTGATATGAGTGAGCGTGCCGCGAGGGCCAACTACATGCATGACGAATTGAGTTCTTTTCATACCGCTTTCTTTCCTCAGACGTAATACTAGGAATCGCCCAGGGAATCCGGAAACTCGATCTCAGTCTCTCTTGGCCCAGACCTGCAGAACAGGACTCGTCCCTCGGCCCATCCAATACCTCCGGGGCGGCCGAACGAGCCCAGTTACTCACCGGAGGCGCCGAATGCCCAAGTCCGTCATCCTTGCCCTGGATCAGGGAACCACCAGCTCACGGGCAATTCTCTACGATGCTGAAGGACGGCAAATCTCCTCGGCGCAGCGCGTGTACCCACAGATCTATCCCGAGACCGGCTGGGTCGAGCACGAGCCCGATGCGCTCTTCGAGAGCCAGCTTCTGTGTGCCCGCGAGGCGCTTCACACAGCGGGCATTGGCCCAGCCGAAGTTACGGCAATTGGAATTGCCAACCAGCGCGAGACCACGCTCGTTTGGGAGCGCGCGACCGGGCGTCCAATCTACCCCGCGATCGTCTGGCAGGACCGTCGAACGGCCGCCGAGTGCGAACGGCTGCGCTCGGGCGGGGTGGAGCCGATGGTTACCGAGCGCACTGGCCTCCTGCTGGACCCCTACTTCAGCGCGACCAAGGCGGCATGGATTCTGGACCATGTGCCCGGCGCGCGCCGCAGGGCCGAGCGGGGCGAGCTGGCGTTCGGGACGGTAGACACCTATCTCGTCTGGAGGCTCACTGGCGGTCGCACGCACGTCACCGATGTCTCGAATGCCTCACGCACACTTCTCTTCAACCTGTCTTCTCTGGATTGGGACGACGAGCTTTGTACCCTGTTTCGCATACCGCGCGAGATGCTCCCAAGTGTGGTCTCGTCCAGCGGACTTATTGCTCGCACAGATGCCGCGGATCTGGGTGCCGAGGTGGAGATTTGCGGGGTAGCTGGCGACCAGCAGGCGGCCACGTTCGGGCAGACCTGCTTCGGGGTGGGAGACGTGAAGAACACCTATGGAACGGGCTCGTTCCTGCTGATGAACGTAGGCGACCGACCCACTCCTTCACGGCACCGCCTGCTGAGCACGGTGGCGTGGAGACTCGGAGAGTCGAAGACTCAGTTTGCGATCGAAGGCTCTATCTTCGTCACCGGCGCAGCGGTTCAGTGGCTACGGGATGGATTGGGAATCATTGGGACCGCCGATGAGGTCGAGGCGCTCGCTGCATCGGTTCTGGATAGCGGAGGGGTGACTTTCGTGCCGGCATTCGTGGGCCTCGGCGCGCCGTATTGGGACCCGGATGCTCGCGGGGCCATTATGGGAATCACCCGAGGAACAGGTCGGGCTCACATCGTGCGTGCGGCTCTTGAGGCGGCCTGCTTCCAAACGCGCGACGTGGTGGAAGCGATGCAGGCGGACAGCGGAACGACGCTCGCCTCCCTGCGCGTGGACGGCGGCATGGCGGCCAACAACGTTATGCTTCAGACGCAGGCGGACCTGCTGGGGATACCGGTTGAACGGCCAGTGGATTGTGAAACAACAGCACTTGGCGCGGCATACCTCGCGGGCCTTGGCGCGGGAGTGTGGCGGAGCAAAGCCGAGCTCGCGGCAGGCAGGCGAATCGACCGCGTGTTCGAACCGAGCATCTCATCGGACGAGCGGAATGAGCGTTACTCGGCGTGGCAAGATGCCGTACGGCGGTGCCGGGGGCGGACCTTCGCCAGCGAGCCAGATGCGTTATAATGCGATTAGGAGGAGAATCATGTCCATCACAATTCACGCGCACTTCGATGGCGCAGTCATCGTTCCAGACGAACCCGTTGAGCTGCCTATCGGCGAGCGGATTGAGATCGAGATTCGTCAGATGAACCCAGAGGCGTCCGACCTTGACCTTGCCGCAAGAAAGGCCGCGCTGCAAGAACTCATCAGCCGAGGCGTTAAGGGACTCAACATCTCGGATGAATCACTTCGGCGAGAAAACCTCTACGAGGATCGCCTGTGAGGACTCTGATAGACACGAACGTTGTGTTAAGACTGCTTGATCCTGATCATGCGCTTCACATGCTCGTGGCGAACGCAACCACGACACTCCAGAATCGCGGAGCCACGCTATACGTCTGTGCCCAAGTGATCATTGAGTATTGGGCTGTCGCCACCCGACCTCGGTCGGCGAATGGGATTGGGATGTCGGTAACGGAGACGAGCGCGAATGTAGATGTAATCCTTCGCTCATTTGTTCTCCTGCAGGAGCCACACGATGTCGCTCTTGCGTGGCGAAAGCTGGCCGAATCCCATGGCGTTAGCGGCAAGCAGGTTCACGATTCGCGACTTGTCACGGTCATGCTCGCACATGGTGTCGATCACATCCTCACGCTGAATGTCGCGGACTTCATGCGGTACACGGAGGTCACGGCCGTCCATCCGTCTGAGGTGTAACTCCGTCAGCGTCCCGCACATTGCGCTGACCTAGCGAAATCTACTGCGAGTTCGCGTCGCGCGATCATCAGTTCTCGCAAAGCATCAAGGGCGTTCTCTCTTGCCTGTTTCCTTGTCCGTTCGAGAGAAGGCGCCGGGAACCTCGGGTATGGTGGCAATCCACCATCCGCCCTCGTCGCGCTCGTAGATTATCGTAAACTCTGGCAGCATTCCCTGTACTCCTGAGCCTTATTGTAGCAGAACTTCAGTGCGACGGTCCTCTGCTGTCGCGACCATTGCCGTCTAGTATGAACCTTACTTCAACAGCCCCTTCACCGCCTCTTCCACCGCCTTCGGGTCCGGCTTGCCCACCCACTGCCGCACAATTGTGCCCTTTTGGTCCACCAGAAAGAGAGCAGGCAAAGCGCGCGCGCGGAACTGCTGCCAAAGCGGCTCCTCCGCCCGATCCATGGCGATGGG